>CAZGVQ010000006.1:12352-21771 GCA_964529355.1 uncultured Acidimicrobiales bacterium | reverse complement strand
TGCCAGCTCCTGGCTGCGAGCGCCGTACTCGTCCAGATCTTCGCGGGTGATGCCGTACTCGTCGGCGATCATGTCGGCACCGATGCCCTGGGGCGGGAGGCCGGTTTCGCTATAGCGATCCTGCATGCCCTGCGGGAACGGAAAGTCCATACCGCTGACAACCGAGGAACCCATGGGCACCTTGCTCATCGACTCGACACCGGCCGCGATGACCACGTCGTATACGCCAGCCATGACTCCCTGAGCGGCAAAGTGAATAGCCTGCTGGCTGCTGCCGCACTGGCGATCGACCGTGGTCGACGGAACACTCTCGGGCCAGCCGGCCTCGAGCACGGCGTTGCGACCCACGTTGAGCGACTGCCCTCCGACCTGCATAACGCAGCCCATGATGACGTCGTCGACAAGCGCCGGGTCGAGATTGTTGCGCTCTTCGAGCGCTTTCAAGGTTGCGGCGGCCAACTCGACCGGGTGTTTCTCACTCAGGCGGCCGTTGCGGCGTCCTGCCGCAGTTCGGACCACATCGACAATTACTGCATCTTGCATGTTGTTCTCCTAGTTCACTTTTGGGGTTGCGTTCTTGGTTGAGATCTTTGGGTTCAGGGATTCGAGTCTTCGAGATTCTGCTGAAGTCGAAGCAATAACGAGGCGAGCTGTTGGCGCTCCTCGCGAGTCACACCTTTGCGGAGGTCGCCCCGGAAGACAATGTCGATCTCGATAATCCGATCCGCGAGGGCCTTTCCATCGGCTGTGGCCTGCACCAGCCACACTCGACGATCGTCGGGGTCGGGCATGCGCTCGATGAGACCGCGCTTCTCAAGCGCATCGACGATGTTGCCGGCCGCCGCCCGACCAACCGCCAACCGGTCGGCGATGCGCGTTTGGGTCTCGGCACCGAACTCGGCGACGTAGGCGAGCATCATCGCCTGGGACAGATTCAGATCGAGCTCGGCGAATCGCTGGTTGTATTCGCTGCGAATCGCGTTGGCGGCACTCATCAGCGTGCTCTCGACGCGGATCCATGGCGCCGAATCGAGTTCGTGGCTCGCCTTCTTGCTCGGCATGGTTTGGTGAGTGCTTCTCTCTCAGTATCTACAGAGCTTACAAATTTCGCCCGGCTTGTATGGCACTATACATTATGTCGCTATAGCATCTACCAGCATGAGCGAAACAACCGCAATCACCGACGACGATCTGCGCCAGCGCACCACCGACCTCATCGAGGCCGTCGACCCCCATGCGGTCGACCAGTTCACCTTCCGAGGAGCGCAGTACGACGCAGGGCTCGCGATGATCCATTTCCCCGAGGGCAAGGGCGGTCTGGGTCTCAGCCGTTCGAAGCAGGCCATCGTCGACGAGGTGTTGCGTGACGCAAAGGTGCCTTATCACGACCTGGCCATCAACCCGATCGGTATTGGCATGGGCGCTCCTGTGGTACTTAACCACGGAACTGAAGAGATGCATGAGAAGCATCTCCGCAAGATCTTCACCGGCGAGGACATCTGGTGTCAGATGTTCTCCGAACCCACGCATGGCTCCGATGTTGCCGGTATCCCGAGCCGCGGGGTGCGCGATGGCGACGAGTGGGTCGTGAACGGCCAGAAGGTGTGGACCACACTGGCCCATGTGTCGAACTTCGGCATGTTGCTCACCCGAACCAACCCCGACGCCCCCAAGCACCGCGGTCTCTCGTACTTCATCCTCGACATGAACGCTCCGGGCGTCGAGGTACGACCGCTCTACCAGATCACGGGCGAAGCCGAGTTCAACGAGGTGTTTCTCACCGACGTTCGGATCAACGACGACCAACGACTCAGCGATGAGGGCGACGGCTGGCGAGTAGCTATCACCACGCTCATGAACGAACGCGTCGCCCTGGGCGGAGGTTCGGGCGGGAAAGGTGGCGGACCCATCCGCACACTGGTGAACGCCTGGATGACCCACAAGGATGACCTCGATCCGGTGACCTACAAGGTCACCAGAGACAAAGTCGCCAAGCTGTGGGCAGACGCCGAGGTTCTGCGCCTCACCAACCAGCGGGCCAAGGCGCTTGCCAAATCCGGTCAAGCCGGACCCGAGGGGTCGGTGGGCAAGCTGATGTCGGCCGAACTCAATCAGCAGATCTTTGAGATCGCACTCGACCTTGAGGGAGCCGGCGGCATGCTTCACGCCGCGGGCTACCCGATGACCCGGAGCGACGAGGCGCACAGCCTCGGCGAGACCAGCGGGCAATTCCTCCGCTCGCGGGCCAACACCATCGAAGGCGGAACCAGCGAAATCATGCGGAACATCCTCGGCGAGCGAGTGCTTGGACTGCCCGGCGATGTGCGGGTCGACAAGGACGTCAACTGGAGCGACATCCCCAAGTGAAAATCACCGAACTGTTCGACGTATCCGGCAAAGTCGCCATCGTTACCGGTGGCTCCCGCGGCATCGGCGAGATGATCGCCGAGGGCTTGGTGACCAACGGTGTGAAGGTATACATCACCGCACGAAAGGCCGATGCCTGCGATGCGACCGCCGCCCGGTTGTCGGAGTTCGGCGAGTGCATCTCGGTGCCCGCCGACCTCGCGACCGGCGAGGGACTCGACGCCTTCGTCAGCGAGTTCACCAAGCACGAAGACTCGCTCGACATCCTGGTGAACAACGCCGGCGCCGCATGGGGAGCCCCGTTCGGAGAGTTCCCCGAGCACGGCTTCGACAAGGTGCTCAACATCAACGTCAAAGCGCCCTTCATGCTCACCCAGGCACTCCTGCCACAACTTCGGGCGTCCGCAAGCGAGGAAGACCCCGCCCGCGTCATCATGGTCGGATCCATCGACGGCATCCGCGTGCCAACCGGTGATCAGTTTTCTTACGGCGCCTCCAAGGCCGGTGTCCATATGATGGCTCGCCACATGGCCCACACCGTCGTGAAGGAACACATCACCATCAACTCCATCGCGCCCGGCCCCTTCGAGTCCAAGATGATGGCCTACATGCTCGACACACCCGAGAAGGCAGCCATGGTCGCCGAGGCAATGCCATTGGGCCGGATCGGTCGACCCGAAGACGTAGCCGGCACGGTGATCTATCTGGCCAGCCGCGCTGGTTCGTATCTCACCGGAGCAGTCATCCCCGTCGATGGCGGAGCCAGCACCCACGGCTAACCCAGGGTTTTTGCTCCCTTTTTCGACGGGTGAAAGGGTGGAGCCATGAGTGTTGATGACCCGATGACGTCCTATGACATCCTGCAGCCCGAGTTCTATATGGGGAACACCGCGCACGAGGCATACGCCTGGATGCGCGCCAACGATCCGGTGCATTGGGATTCCACCAATGAAATCTGGGGAATCTCCAAGTACGCCGATGTCATCGAGGTCGAGAAGGACAAAAAGGTCTTCATCAGCTCGGGCGACGAGACGGGATACCGACCCAAGACCAGCGCCGACAAATCCATCATCGGCCTTGACGATCCCGAGCACACCAAACGCCGCATGTTGGTTGCCCGGCGGTTCACGCCACGGGCGGTAGGCAAGTGGGAAGACGAAATCCGCGACCATGTCAACGCACTGCTTGACGACGCCGCAGCCAAGGCGACCGCGGGCGAGTCGATCGAGGTCATCAGTGAGCTCGCCGCTCCCCTACCGGCGATGATGATCGGCAAGCTCCTGGGGTACCCGCACGAGATGTGGCCCAAGCTCAAGGAATGGTCGGAGCGCACCATCCAGCTCGGTGGCGGACCGATGTATCACAACATGGATGGCATCGAGGCGGTGTTCGAGTTCACCGAGGCGTGCATCAACCTGTACGAGGGCCACAAGAGCTGCCCGGTGGACACCCATGACGATGTGATGAATGTGTGGCTCAAGGCCGAAGCCGAAGGCCTCCCCGGGTATGAGTTCGGGCTCGACCAGATCATCTCGGATTGCCTGCTGCTGCTCGATGGCGGCGCCGAGACCACCCGTACCGTGCTGGGTCGCACACTGCTGCATCTCATCGAGTTCCCTGACCAGTGGGACGCACTGCGGGCTGGCGCCGACATGGAGGTGGCGACCGAAGAATTCATCCGGTTCGTCACACCGATCCACAACATGTGCCGCACCGCCGCCGTCGATACCGAGATCAACGGCAAGACCATCAAGGCCGGCGAGCAAGTTGCGTTGCTGTACAGCTCGGCCAACCGCGACGCCGACGCGTTCGAGAACCCCGACGCCTTCGACGTAACCCGCGAGGACAACAACCACATCGCCTTCGGGTTCGGCACCCACTTCTGTTTGGGAGCCTCATTGGCTCGCCTCGAGATCAAGATCTTCTTCGAGGAGTTCGTGAAGCGGTTCTCGGCCATTGCACTCAGCGACGACGGACCAGTGGTCGACATGCCAAACGCTTTTGTCCATGGCCTCGAGTCGGCGCACATCACCGTCGTGCCGGCCTCCTGAACCGCGCCCCATGACCAACAAGGCCATCAGGATCATCGATGGGCAACCACAGCTCGTCGACCTCCCCCGCGTCGACGACGTGCCGGCCGACCACGTGCGGGTCAAGGTGATCTCCAGCTCGATCTGCGGCTCGGACTTTCATCTGATCGACATGGGTATCGCCGAAGGCCTGGTGCTCGGACACGAGTTTGCCGGCACCACCCCCGATGGCACTGCAGTCGCGGTGGAACCAATCAAGCACTGCGGACACTGCGCATCCTGTGACGACGGTTTCCGAAGCAGCTGCACCGGCGACACCGCGTTGCTAGGGGTCTCAACCGACGGGGGCATGGCTACCGAAGTGGTGGTGCCCGCCACCACCTTGGTGGAGCTACCCGGCGGGGTCGATGTGAGCGTCGCCTCGTTGGTCGAGCCGTTGGCCGTTGCGACCCATGCAGTGAACTACGGCGAGCTCAAAGGCGGCGAGCGGGTGCTGGTGCTCGGAGCCGGGCCCATCGGCCTGGCGACCGCGGCGATTCTGGCCGAGCGAGGCGTGCCATGCGATATCTCGGCGCGTCACCCCCATCAGCAGGAAGCGGCAGAGATGCTGGGCGCGACGCTCAACGTGCGCGACGGCTATGACGTGGTCATCGATGCCGTGGGATCGAGCGGGTCTATCGGCGAAGCGGTGCAGGCACTTCGACCCCGCGGCCGGCTGGTAGTGGTCGGCACCTTCTGGGACCCGGTGTCCATCGATGTCGGCATCCAGATGAAAGAGATCCGGCTCATCCCGTCGATGACCTACGCGGGCCTGGCCCCCAACCGCGACTTCGACACCGCAGCCCGAGCGCTCGCCAACAATCCACTGATCGCCGAGGCGCTCATCACCCACCGGTTCCCGCTCGACGGTGCCGCGGATGCATTCGAGGTGGCGCGAGACCGAGCCGCCGGCGCCATCAAGGTGGTCTTCGACGTCTAGGCCGTTAGTTCCGGCTACCAGCCGCCTTCGAGACCGTAGGGCTTGTACGGACCCAACATCACCTGCTCGAGCACGCCGATACCCACCCGGTCGCCCATGGTCACCTTCATCAGATGCTGCACGTGTTGGTTCTCGAAGGCATGGTCATCGACGTCGGCCAGATCCCAGCTTTCGCTGGCCATCTCGAGCTCGCCTTTCCACATGCCGTGGCCCCACTCGGGGTGGCCGTAGCCGATGCCCTTCATGCGGTAGGTGAAGATCTTCTCGAACTCGATCTCGTGGCGGGTCTCGCCGTCGATCGAGGTCATCGACACGGTTGTGCCGCTGGCGATCATCCGACTGCCCTCCTCGAACAGCAGCGCGTGTTCGTTGTTGCGCAGCGGCTCGACCGCTGGGTCCTCGATTCCCGGAATGTCGGCCGGCGTGTCGTAGGTGGGGAGAATCGCTCCGACCTGAAACATCGGACGACCCAGGTAATCCTCGAACAGTTGGTAGTGCGTGCAGATGTCGTCGAAGTGCAACGGCGCCCAGAGAAAGAACAGCCCGCCGCCCTGCCCACGAGCCGCCGGCGCGACACGTTTGTCGCCGCCCGCCAATGGGCGCACGCCCCACGATCGGTCCTTCGTTGCCCAGGTCTCCGCGGCGTCGATGTTGAGTCGTTTGCCGTCGTAGTCGATCCATCCGCTCCATCGCCCGAACTGGGTGAACCGGGTGGTGTCCATCACCCGCTTGATGCCCCGGCCAAAGTGATGGCGAGGCTCCTCGATGGTGCCGGTTCGGCCCTCGAACAACAGGTCGCACGCCATGTCGGTGTCGTTATCATCGTCCGCGCTCAGGGTGATGCGGAGGCTCTTCATTGGTTCGATGATGTCGACGTTGAACGGGCCAACGGTGAGCTCGCGTTGCGGATTGGCTCGGGCCGACGCATGGAACGCGTACTGCTTCCCGTCGATCACCAGACTCACGCCGCAGTCCTGAATGCCGAGGTGCGGGTACACGGCGGTCCCGACGCCCAGATAGAAATCGCCCTCGCGGTGGTAGCCGTTGAACCAGTACCGCTCATAGAAGTCGTCATCCCCCGACGCTGGCATGAGAATCGGATCAGGCGTCTGGTGAATCGGATAATCGTCAAAGGCGCTCAACATGCCAGCGACCCTACGCGAGCCAATCCTCACCCACGAAAAGCAGCCAAGGTGTCAGACACATCTTCGTTTTTGGTTGGAAGGCCGAGAAATTTTCCTTGCACCTCACGTGACGTGAGGGCTTACGGTCAGGGCTATGACCGAAACGGCCAAGGAACACAGCAACCCCCCGCCTCAAACTGGCGCACAGCGAATCGGCGAACTTGCTGACGCATCCGGTCTCACGGTGCGGACACTGCACTACTACGAAGAAATCGGTCTTCTTGTTCCCGCCGAGCGCACCCGCGCCGGCCACCGACTGTACAAACCGACGGAAGTCGACCGGCTCTATCGCATCTTGTTGCTCCGCCGCCTCGGGCTTTCGCTCGAAAACATCGGGAAGGTTCTCGACGATCCGGACTGGGACATCAGGTCGGCATTCACGGCCCACCTCGAATCGATCGAGCAACAACTCGAGGCCGGAAAGCGGCTTCGAAGCCACCTTTCGCGACTGGTCTCAGCAACCGGGAGCGAACAACCAACAACCAACGACCTCATCGAAGTAGTGGAGGACATAGCCATGACCGACAACACCACCGGGGTACGCGAGCGGATCTCGATACTCGTCTATGAAGACCTTGAGGCAGCGGGCAGCTACCTGACCCGGGTCTTTGGATTCGGACCAGCCGATATACACCGCGATGGCGAGGGTACGCCTGTCCTGGTGACACTCGATGCAGGAGACGGAGTGCTCTGGTTGCATCGCGAAACACCCGAGTTCAACCTCGCCTCACCAAAGACCCTCGGAGCGACCTCGTCGATGATGGCGGTGATGGTCGAGGACGTCGATGCCCATCACGCGCACACGGTCTCGGAAGGCGCGACGATCGTGTACGAACCGGTCGATCAACCCTACGGCTACCGCGAGTACGGCGCCCGAGACCTCGAAGGTGGCCTTTGGTCGTTCATGAAGCCGCTCGCCTGAGGGTGGTTAGCCAGCGATGTTGGCGTGAATTGCGTCGGCGTAGATCTGGCTGAGTTGGGCCGTGACCGGGCCGGGCTCGCCGGTGCCGATGGTGCGACCGTCAACTTCGAGCACCGGAGTAAGGGCGCCGAAAGTACCGGTGACAAAGGACTCCTCGGCCGCATAAACATCGGTGAGCGAAAAGTTTTTCTCGCGCATTGGTAGCCCGGCCTCCCGAGCCAATTCGACCACCAGACCGCGGGTGATCCCATTGAGGCAGTACTCGCCGGTCGAGGTCCAGACCTCACTTCCACCGACTCCCTTCACCACGATGAAGAAGTTGGTGGCGTTGCAGGTGGCCACGAACCCGTTGGGGTCGAGCATCAGTGCCTCGTCGGCCCCGGCCTCGATGGCCTGCACCAGCGCCACCACCTCATGCAGCTTGCTGTGGCAGTTCCACTTCTGGTCGATGGTGTCGGGCGACATGCGACGAACCGCTGAGGTGAACAGCGAGATCCCCGAACTGGTGACCGACGGGTCGGCCTTCTTGTGTTCGGCGATGACGACGATGGTGGGGTCACCGATGATGAGCCGCGGATCCTGCGAAGGGGTTTTCTTGGTACCGCGCGAGACCATCAGCCGCACATGGGCATCGGTGGTCATGTCGTTCACGCGAGCGGTTTCGTGCAGAATCTCGGTGAGCTCGGCGCGGGTCTTGCCGATATCGAGGTGCACCCCTTTTGCCGAGGCGAACAACCGGTCGAGGTGCCGATCGAGAAACGCGTAGGTGCCGTCATGAAGACGGAGCCCTTCCCACACGCCGTCACCGACCAGGAACGCCGAGTCAAAGACCGACACCGAGGCGACGTCGCGCGGGACGAAGGCTCCGTTCACATAGATGAGGACCGACGCGTTGCGGTCGTCGGGCACCGCTACATGGGTGCCCTTCTTGTAGTCGTCAGACAACTGCTTTGAATGTTTCGAAGCGACCGACTAGCTGCTGATGCTGCCCTGTGGCTTGAGGATGCCCTGCTTGATACCAATGCTGATGCCTGCGGCTGCGAGAAGCACGGTGATGACGAAGGTGATAGGGAGCCAGAACCACGAGAACACGAAGAACCCGATGAGCGAGGCAATAACGCCCACGGCGATGGTCTGTGCGAGGCCGATGTCCTGAGCTCCAGGAAGTACCGCCCGCGCTGCGTACCCGACAATTGCGCCGAGAATGATGTTTCCGATTAGCCCAAGAATAAAGCCCACGGTGAACTCCTTGTGATGCTGAGCGGGAAGCAGGTCAACCCGCGCTGCATTGTTATAGCGCAGTTGCGCTGAGGCGTTCCACCGGGACTTCAATGCGTCACGCGTCAGATTTAGTCACTGCGATGACCCATCGCTAGCTTCGTCGGCACACGTGCGTCGATTTATTCGCCGCCTCACCACCTGGGAGAACCGGCAACAACATGGCTTCCGACACACAATCCAAACCCGACGACGGAGTGCTCCGCGCCCCCTTACGGCTCGAGTATCCGTTCACCCGGACAACCGGGCCGGTCGTGGGAGGATTCCTCACGGGACTTCGAGAAGGAATGGTGCTGGGCGCCAAACGGGCCGACGGCTCCGTGCTGTGCCCACCACTCGAGTACGACCCCATCACCTCCGAACCACTTACCGAATTGGTGGAGGTGGAGCAGTCCGGCACGGTCACCACGTGGACCTGGAACGGCGAACCCCGTGCCCAGCAACCATTCGACCAGCCGTTTGCCTGGGCGATGATCGCCCTCGATGGTGCCGACACCCCGATGCTGCATGGCGTGTTCGTCGACGGACCAGAGGCGATGAGCACCGGCATGCGGGTCAGCCTGCAGTGGCGGGAAGAACGCGAAGGCCATATCGCCGATATTGCAGGCTTCGTGCCGCTGAACGAGGAGGCTTCATGACTACCGGGAAGTATCAACAAG
>CAZGVQ010000006.1:5926-12252 GCA_964529355.1 uncultured Acidimicrobiales bacterium | reverse complement strand
AGGCTTCGTGCCGCTGAACGAGGAGGCTTCATGACTACCGGGAAGTATCAACAAGACCCCAAGGTGCAGCCCGCTGCGCTGGTCGGCGAGGTAACCCTGCCCGAGGCGCTTCAGTCCGTCGAGGCGGTGCAGTCGGTGAGAACCCCAGCCGCCATCGACTACATCGCCACCCCAGGTGCGTCGCTTTCGACCTACCTGAAAGCCATGAAGCAGAAAAAGATTCTGGGCGACAAATGCCCCGAAACCGGCCAGGTGTTCGTGCCGCCCCGCGGGGTGTCACCCGTGTCGGGTCGCCGCACCACCGAGATGGTCGAAGTGGCCGACCAGGGCTACGTGGAGTCGTTCAACATCACCCGGCTACCCATCAAGTCGCGACCCGATCTCAACCCGCCGTACGTGTCGGCGTGGGTGGTTCCCGACGGGTCCAGCGTGGGTTCGATCTCGCTCGTTGCTGGTATCGAGCCCGAGGAAGTCCGCATCGGCATGCGAGTGCGCGCCGTGTGGAAGCCCGACGACGAACTCGAGGAGTCGGCTGCCAACATCCTGCACTGGGAGCCGACCGGCGAGCCCGACATCGTGCTCGAGGACCTTCGAGTAATCGGAAACCCGGCAGGAACTGGAGGCCAGGCATGAGAGATATCGCAGTCGTCGCATCGATGCAGCGTCAGGAAGCATCGATCGACAATGAGTCAGAAGTCGAATACATGGTCCCCCTCATGCACGGCGTGAAAGAAAGCCTCGGTATCACCCAAGCCGATGTCGGGTTCACCTGTTCGGGGTCGTCGGACTTCATCGCCGGTCAGGCGTTCTCCTTCGTGATGACCGTCGATGGCGCCAACCCCGTGCCACCGATCAGCGAAAGCCACGTCGAGATGGACGGCGCCTGGGCGCTGTATGAGGCGTGGGTGAAGATGCAGACCGGCGAGATCGATATCGCCCTCATCTACGGCTACTCGAAGTCGTCGGGCGGTTCGTTGCGCGACGTTCTCGCGACGCAGATGGATCCGTACTACGTGGCGCCCTTGTGGCCCGACGCATTCGCGATCGAAGCGCTCGCCGCCCGGCAGTTGTTGGAGTCGGGCAAGACAAGCCTTGAGCATCTGGCCGAGCTGGGCAGCCGGGCTCGCGACCACGCCGCCACCAACCCCCACGCAGTGCGCACCGCTCCCAAGTCGGTGGCCGACATCATGGCTGAGGCACCGCTCATGGATCCGCTACGGCCATCCGATGTTCCGGCATCAGCCGATGGCGGTTGCACCCTGATCCTTGCGGCCGGCGACCGGGCGAAGGACCTCTGCGAGCGTCCGGCCTGGATTCGCGGCATCGACCATCGCACCGATGCCCACACCCTTGGCGTGCGTGATCTCACCAGTTCAATGTCAGCCGAAATCGCCGGCAAGAAGGCGGGCGTCGGCGACGACAAGGTTGACTTCGCCGAACTGTATGCGCCCTTCACCACGTCGGAAGTCATTCTCACCGAAGCGCTCGGACTAGGCGAGGACACGATTATCAACCCGTCGGGTGGCACGCTCGGCGCACACACCATGATGGCGTCGGGGCTCATCCGCATCGCCGAAGCAGCACGCCGTATCTCTGAGGGCGAAGGCGATCGAGCGGTTGCCCACGCCGGCTCGGGTCCCAACCTGCAACAAAATCTCGTTTGCGTCCTGGAGGGCGAATAATGGCTGGTACGAAAGAACGCGCCGCGGTCATCGGCGTCGGACAAACCAAATACGCGTCCACTCGGGGTGACGTATCGATGGCCGGCCTCGTCCGCGAGGCCGCCTACCGGGCGCTGGAAATGGCGGGCAAGACCTGGGCCGACATCGACGCCGTGGTGCTGGGCAAGGCACCCGACTTCTTCGAGGGCGTCATGATGCCCGAGATCTATCTGGCCGAGGCGCTGGGTTGTGTGGGTAAACCGATCCTGCGGGTGCACACCGCCGGCTCGGTCGGTGGCTCGACCGCCGTGGTCGCCACATCGCTCGTGCACGGAGGCATCCACGGCACCGTGCTCACGCTGGGCTTCGAGAAGCAGTCAGAGTCCAACGCCATGTGGGCTCTGTCGTTGCCATCGCCGTTCACCACGTCGATCAACGCGGGAGCCGGCGGCTACTTCTCCCCCATCATCCGCCGCTACATGGCGTACTCCGATGCTCCCGAACTCATCGGCCCGATGGTGGCGTTGAAGGACCGTCAGCACGCGCTCAACAATCCCTATGCGCACGTGCGCGACAAGGAGCTCACCTTCGACAAGGTGGTCGAGTCGCCGATGCTGTGGGACCCGATTCGCTACAGCGAGACCTGCCCGTCGTCAGACGGCGCATGCGCCATGGTGCTCACCGATGAAGCCGGAGCCGAGGCCCACGACGGGCCGGTCGCCTGGATCCACGGCACCGCCATGAGGTCCGAGGCCAACAACTACGGCGGTCGCAACGTGGTGTCGCCCAAGGCCAGCGAGGATTGCGCAGCCGACGTGTTCGCTCAGGCCGGAATCACCAACCCTCGCAAAGAAATCGACGCGGTCGAGATGTACGTGCCGTTCAGTTGGTACGAGCCCATGTGGCTCGAAAGCCTTGGCTTCGCCGAGAAGCGTGAAGGTTGGAAGATGGTCGAGTCGGGGGCCACCCGCATGGACGGCGGTGACCTACCGGTGAACTGTTCGGGCGGCGTGTTGTCGTCGAACCCCATCGGCGCATCGGGCATGATCCGGTTCGCCGAGGCGGCGCTGCAGGTGATGGGTGAGGCGGGCGACCATCAGGTCGATGGAGCCCGCAAAGCCTTCGGCCACGCCTACGGCGGCGGCGCCCAGTACTACGCAATGTGGGTAGTAGGAGCCGACAAGCCCTAACCCACCCTCACCCATCGAACTGGTCCCGGATCTGGTCGCTCAGGCAGCCAGATACGGGACCAGTTCGGGGCTTTGGCGGATTTTAGTAGTCGACGCCCGTGAGTTCGAGCGATTGCTCCCACAGTTGTGCTGCGCCTGCGGCGTCTATGGCCCACGGCGCGTAGCCGACGCGAGGGTCATAAGCCTCCTCCATGGCCGGCACCACGTGGCAATCGGCAAGGTAGGCGCCCCCGTGGCCAACCAGCTCGGGCGATGTCGCTGCCCACACCGAGGTTGCGGCACCTTGCGGAATGCTCTTAAAGGTCATCGGCGCACCGCCGCTTGCCTTGGCTTTCTCCTGCATCTCGGCGATGTCGTCGGCATCGAGATGCCGACCCAGGTCGGTGACGATCGCACCAGGGTGCAAAGAGGCGGCCAGAACATCGGGGTAGCGGCGCTGCAACTCTGAGGCGAACCAGATGTTTGCGGTCTTTGACTGCGAGTACGCCTCAAACTTGTCGTAGTCGCGGCTGTGCCAGTTGAGATCGTCGAGGTCGACCGTGCCCCGAAGATGAGCAGCGGAACTCACCGACACCACCCGGGCGTCGTCCGCCAACGCATCACGGATCTGGCCGGACATTGCGAAGTGGCCGAGGTGATTGGTGCCGGTCTGCATCTCGAAACCGTCGGCGGTGCGCCCGAGCGGGCACATCATCACGCCGGCATTGTTGATCTGCACGTCGATGGCATCGCCGTCGAGGATTTCCTGCGCCCCGGTCTTGATGCTGGCCAGGGAAGCCAGGTCGAGCATCACCGGTCGCACCGATGCGCCCGGCACCTGCTCGGCCAGAGTGGCGACGGCCGCATCGAGCTTGTCCTGACTGCGCCCGGTGATGGTGAGCGAGGCGCCTACCGAGCCCAACGCACGCGCGGTCTCAAGGCCCAGCCCGCCGGTACCACCGGTGACCAACACGTGCTTGCCGTCCATTCGCACGCCGTCGAGCACCTCATCGGTGGTGGCCTCAGCGCCGCGTCCTTCGCCATACTTCATCGCAATCCCCATTCCTCGTGACCTGCGAAACCCTACTGCTTGGATTTCGTTTCGCGAGTAAGAGACCTCGGGCTTACACTCGGCCGGTGACAACGGTGGCGCCTCAGCAGAACCGACAGATGTTCGATGGTTGGTGGGTCGTCGCGTCGGTGTTCGTGCTGCTGGTAGTCAACGCGGGCCTTGGCTTCTACGGCTTGGCGATCTACCTCGAGGCGATCACCTCTGAGCAGGGCTTTTCCACCGGCTCGGTTTCGCTTGCGACATCACTGTTCTTTCTGGTGAGTGCCATCGCCGGCCGGTTTATCGCTCCGGTCATCGAAACCCGCGACGTTCGAATCGTGGTGGCCATCGGCGGCGTAGTTGCCGCAGTCGGACTGATCCTCATTGGCCGATCCACCTCCCTGCTCGTCCTCTATCCGTCCTATGTGGTGTTCGCGGTTGGGGTGGGATTGAGCGGCCTCGTGCCGGCGACCACCCTGGTCACGCGATGGTTCCAGGCTCGCCGGTCGGTCGCGCTCTCGATCGCATCAAGCGGACTCTCGGTTGGCGGGCTCACCATCGCACTTGTGGCTTCGAATCTCATCGACAGCCGAGGAATGAACGGCGCCGCGCCATGGCTTGCGCTCATCTATGTGGCGGTGGTGGCCTTGAGTCTGGTGGCCTTGTGGCCCAGTCCCGAATCGCGCAACACCACCCCCGACGGCGTCGATACCCGCACCGCGACAGAGGCACCGGGAGCAGCAGGCGTTCTCTACGACACCGCCATCGGATCGCCCTTCTTCCGGCTGGTAACCATTGGATTCGTGCTTGCCATGGGAGCGCAGGTGGGTGGCATCGCCCAGATCGCCAAGCTCGGAACCGAACGCATCGATCGACCCGCCGGCGCCTTGGCGATATCGGGCATCGCCCTGTCGTCGGTGATCGCCCGACTCGTGGGCGGCGTGGTGGCAACCAAAATTCCACTCATCACCATGACCTGGTTCCTCGCCGGGGTGCAGGGCTTTACGCTGCTGTGGATCTCTCAGGTCAACTCCCGAGCTACCCTTCTCGCCGCCGCAATTCTGTTCGGCGCGACCATCGGCAACCTGCTCATGCTCCAACCGCTGGTGGTGGCCCATCACTTCGGCGTGGTGAACTACCCCCGGATCTTCGCGTTGCAGCAACTCATCGTGCTGGGATTCGGTGTCGCACTCGGCCCGTATCTGCTCGGCATCCTGCACGACCTCTCGAGTTACGAGCTCAGCTACATCGTCGCGGGATGCATGAGTCTCGGCGGAGCGACCTTCTGTCTCGTGGGAAGCCGAAGGCAAGCGCTGTAGCGAAATCTGACGTAATCAGGCATTCCGACCTACGCTTTGGCCATGGCTTCAGTACTTCCTGACCTCGACATCCGCCCCATCGGCGGCGCGCTCGGCGCCGAGATCCACGGCATCAAACTCGCCGACCTCGACGACGACACCTTCGCCGCGGTTCGCCAGGCGTGGCTCGATCATCTCGTGGTGTTCTTTCCCGACCAGCACCTGACCCCCGACGAGCACCGGGCATTCGCGCAGCGCTTCGGTGAAGCCGAGATTCACCAATTCCTCCCCAAGTACGACGACGATCATCCAGAGATCGTCGTGCTCGAAGCCGAGAGTGGATTCGTCGCCGACGTCTGGCACACCGACTGCACCTTCGAGGCCAGCCCGCCGATCTGCTCGGTGCTCAACGCCCTGCACATGCCCGACACCGGCGGCGACACGATGTTCTCCAACATGTACCTGGCCTATGAACGCCTCGCTGAGCCCATGAAGGACATGATCAACGGCCTCACCGCCGTCAACAGCGCCGCCAACTACGGAAATCCCGATGTCACCGCCGTTCATCCAGTGGTGCGGGTACATCCCGAAACCGGCCGACCATCGCTGTTCGTGAACCAGCAGTTCACCCGGCGCATCGTTGAGCTGTCACGAGACGAGAGCGAAGGACTCCTCGCCATCCTGTTCGCTCACGCCAACGCCACGCCGTTCACCTGCCGCTACAGCTGGAAGGCCGGCGACGTCGGCATGTGGGACAACCGCTGCACCCAGCACTACGCGGTCAACGACTTCGAAGGTCGCCGAGCAATCAGCCGGGTAACCATCCTCGGCGACGACCCAAAGCCAGCCTTCAACACCGAAAAATGGCAACCTTTCGAATACCACAGAATCTCAGCAGCAAGCCACGGCCTAGACCGCGTGTAAGGTCGCTCGCGAGCTTCCTTTCTGGTCGCTCTCGTCGCTGCGCTCCTTCGCTCTTCGCTTCGCTATCGGCCCTAGCGCCCCTGTCGTCCTCCGCCCACTCCGGACGACCCCAGTCTTTCGGGTCGCTCTCGTCGCTGCGCTCCTTCGCTCTTCGCTTCGCTATCGGCCCTAGCGCCCCTGTCGTCCTCCGCCCACTCCGGACGACCCCAGTCTTTCGGGTCGC
>CAZGVQ010000006.1:0-5826 GCA_964529355.1 uncultured Acidimicrobiales bacterium | reverse complement strand
CTAGCGCCCCTGTCGTCCTCCGCCCACTCCGGACGACCCCAGTCTTTCGGGTCGCGCGGCGAAATTCAGCCGGCAAAGCGCCGACACGCACAGACACCGGGGACCAATCAAGCCAACTACATCGTGGTCCAGGCGAACTCTTCGTAGAGGCTCTTGCTCTTCCATCCGTCGTCGGTTCGGACGAGTTCGTGGTTGTACCAGCCACCGCAGAAGAACCGTGGGCCGTCGTTGGCGAACTGCATGGGGTTGCTGAACATCGCGCGAACCGTTGCGGTGTCGCCGTCGATCTCCACTTCCTGGTTGGAGATCATGTGTTGCGACATTGAGAACATCGGCATCGTGTTGGTCATCCAGGTCACGACCTCGTCGACCGAGCCCTTCTCGCCCCCGGCTGCGGTGTAGTCGATGACGGCATCGTCGGTGAAGCAGGTGCGGTACTTCTCCCAATCCTGTCGGTCGACTGCGGCCGCGTACCGGCTGAGCAGGTCGGATATTTCGAGGCGATCGCCGAGCGTTGATTCATCCATATCCAGACGCTACGTGTTGGGGCTCTCCGGCTCCAAAAATACCGATGTCGTGCCCGCCACGAACTTCACGGCGCTCGCCAACTTGCTAGCCCAGCGTGTATGAAAACGTTTTCATTGTTACCATCGCTGCACTATGACGAGCGAACGAATAGAGCGGTTGATCGAGGATCTCACCTTCGACGAGATGGCCGACCTGATTACCGGAGACGGCATCTGGAACAGCCGCCCGGTCGAACGCCTCAATATCCCGTCTCTCGTCGTTACCGATGGGCCAAACGGGGCCCGCGGGGGCGGCCTCATGGGCACCGGCACACCCACTGCCTGCATCCCGGCTGGCGCCGTACTGGGTGCCACCTGGGACCCAGAACTGATGCGGCAGCTCGGCGAACTACTCGGCGACGAAGCCCAGGCCAAAGGCTCACACGTGCTGTTGGCCCCCACCATCAATCTGCATCGAAACATGTTGGGCGGACGGAACTTCGAATGCCTCAGCGAGGATCCGATCCTGTCGGGCATCCTCGCCGCGTCGTTGATCCAGGGCGTTCAGTCCAAGGGAATTGCCACCACCGCCAAGCACCTCGCCGGCAACGACTCGGAGTTTGAACGCAACACCATCGACGTGCAGATCGATGAGCGCACGTTGCGTGAGGTGTACCTGGTGCCCTTCGAAATGGCGGTGAAGGACGGCGGGGCCTGGGGCCTGATGTCGGCCTACAACCGACTCAACGGCGTGTTTTGTTCGGAGCACCCCTGGCTGCTGACCCAGGTGCTTCGAGAAGAGTGGGGATTCGACGGCTTTGTGGTGTCGGACTGGTTTGCGTTGCGCTCCACCGCAGCGTCAGCCAAGGCCGGTACCAGTCTGGAGATGCCCGGCCCGGGGAAGTTCTACGGCGAACAACTCCGGGCCGCGCTCGACGTCGGAGAGATCGACGAAGCCGACGTCCAACGGCTCGCCGTCGACATGCTCACCGTGCTCGAACGCACCGGCAACCTCGAAGACCTCAGCGAGCCGATCGCCGATCAGCCGCCAAAGGAGGAGCCGCTCGACCGACCCGAAGATCGAGCGCTCATCCGTCGGGCGGCCGCCGCAGGCACGGTCCTGCTTCGCAACGACGGCATCCTGCCGCTCGACCCCTCCTCGCTGTCGAGCATTGCGTTGATCGGACCCAATGCGCGGAGCGCCAAAGTCATGGGTGGCGGCTCAGCCACCGTGCGCGCCTACCGACAGGTGAGCCCCCTCGAGGCAATCACCGACCGGCTTGGCGACAAGGTGGCCATTCACTTCGCACCAGGCGCCGACATCAACCGATCGGTGCCGGCACTATCTCAGCCGATGCTCGACGGACCCCTCGATCTTGAAATCTTCGAGGGTCGCGAGTTCGAGGGCCCGCCGGCTAGCCAAAGCGTGTCGAACTCGGCGCGCATGGTGTTCTTCGGTGAGCCGGCTCCCGGGGTCTCCGCGTCGGCCTACTCGGCACGACTCTCTGGATCCTTCACGCCAACCGTCGACGGCCCACACCGGTTCAGCATGGTCCAGAGCGGCCGCGCTCGGGTGCTACTCGACGGCCAGGTCATCATCGACGCAACCGAAGGCGAGTACGAGCGGGGCGACGAGTTCTTCGGAATGGGCAGCATCGAAATCGTCGCCGAGGTCGAGATGGCGGCCGGGACGTCTCACGACATCGTCTTTGAGTACACCAACCAGGACGCAGTGCTGCTCGGCGGTTGCCGACTGGGCATCGTCGAACTGGTGCAAAGAGACCTCCTCGGCGAGGCCGAAGCGCTGGCCGCCGACTGCGACATTGCCATCGTGGTGGTTGGCACCAATGACGACTGGGAGACCGAAGGCCGCGACCGCGACCAGTTCGCGCTTCCGGGCGATCAGCCCGAACTCATCCGCCGCGTGTCGGCCGCCAATCCGCGCACGGTCGTGGTGGTTAACACCGGCGGTCCGCATCAGCTCGACTGGCTCGACGCTCCCGCCGCCGCACTCTCGGTCGGGTTTGCCGGCCAGGAGCTCGGCGAGTCCCTGGTCGACATCCTGCTCGGTGATGTCGACCCCGGTGGGCGGATGAACACCACCATCCCGAAGCGCATCGAGCATGCGCCATCCCATCTGAACTACCCGGGCGAGAACAGCGTGGTTCGGTATGGCGAAGGGCTGTTCGTCGGACACCGGTTCTTCGACGCCCGATTCTTGGAACCCGAGGTTCCTTTCGGGTTCGGCCTTTCCTATGCGACCTTCGATTGGGGCACCCCGGTTGTCACCGGACCCGCCGCCACGGATCTCGAGGCATCAGTGGTGGTTGAGATTCCGGTGACCAACACCAGTGAGCGTGCCGGTTCCGACGTGGTGCAGCTCTACATCGAGCCACCGGCGTCCGTGGTGCATCGTCCGGTCCGCGAACTCAAGGGGTTTGCCAAGGTTCATCTTGGCTCCGGCGAGTCCACGATCGCCCGCATCGAGCTCGATCGGCGGGCCTTCGCCTACTACGACATCGGCGACCGGTTCTTCGACGAGGTCGGCAGTGCTGGCCCTGTCCCAACCGGCGATGGGGTCCGGAACACCGAGGCCGGGTGGTACGTGGAGCCCGGCACGTACCGACTGGTGCTGGCCCGATCCTCAGCCGACCCGGCCGCGACCCTCGACCACGAACTCAGCGGCGAAGCGTTTCGATTCGACGCCTGACCCGCACCTAATCTCGGCTCGTGGCATCCGCAGCCCAGCTCATAGATTTTCTCCATCTGGTCGCCGAGACCCTCACACGCGACGCAACCCACCCCGTTGCCTGCCAGGGCGCCGAACGTCTCAGTGCAGCCCTGGCGGCGCCGCTTGCGGCGCTCCCCCACCGGCCCAGTGCCATCGGAGCCGTCGACTCCCTCGCCGGACTTCCCGACCATCCACTCACCGACGCTGTCCGCGAAATCTCGCCCCAGCTGCCGTGGATCGCGTCGCCTCGGGTCGATGACGACGGAGCGCACGTTGGCCTGGTGTTGCTCGACCAGGTCGTCGAACTCGACAACGTCGTCACCGGTCTCACCGTTCTTGATGCCCACAGCACCTACCCCGAACACAACCACCCGCCTTCCGAGGTCTATCTCATCCTCGGCGGCGAAGCGCAGTGGCGATACGGCGGCTCCGATGAGTTCGTCACCCACGCCACGGGCGACATCGTGCACAATCATCCCGACGATTGGCACGAAATTCGCACTACCACCCAGCCAACCGTGGCCATCTGGACCCTGTGGTCCTAAGCCAGACATACCGGCCAGCCGTCCATACCTGCTAGAGAATGAGCCATGGCACCTTCAGGAGAAGTACCGGATTCCTTCGATCCGTCGGCCTTTGAGGCCATCACCGTCGAGATCAGCAACAACATCGGCTGGGTCACGCTAAACCGACCCGAAGCAATGAACGCCTTCGACCAACAGATGCAGGACGAGGTGAAGGCCACCTGGAAGGCGTTTCGCGAAATCGACGAAGTACACGTGGCGGTGCTCACGGCGGCCGGCGACCGGGCGTTCTGTGTGGGCATCGATCGCACCCAGGACATGACAGCCATGGGTGGCGGCAAGCTGTACGGCACCTCCAACAACTTCATGTACGACGATCCCGGGGACGACCTCGGCGCCAAGGCCTGCGACATGTGGAAGCCCGTGATCGCGGCGGTCAACGGCGTGTGCTGCGGCGGGGCGTTCTATCTCATCGCCGAGGCCGACATCATCATCGCCAGCGAGAGCGCCACCTTCTTTGACCCCCATGTCACCTACGGCATGGCTGCGGTGTACGAGCCCATGAAGATGTTGCAACGCATGCCCTTGGGCGAGATCCTGCGCCTCACCCTGCTCGGAAACCACGAGCGCATGTCGGCCGAAACCGCCCACCGAATCGGGCTGGTATCCGATGTCGTGCCCGATGCCGAACTCCGCAATGCCGCCGAAGTGCTCGCCAACGCTATCGCTTCGCAACCGCCCGTAGCGGTGCAGGCCAGCCTTCGAGCGATATGGGCGGCGAACGATCTCAACCGTCACGAAGCGCTGTCGATGGCACCGGCCATTCTCACCACCGGCATGGACCCCGACGCCTTGGCGCAGGGTCAGGAGACCTTCACCTCTGGCGAGCGCATCACCCCACGCATCCGGTAGGGCGCCACCAATGGCAATCATGCTTCGCATGCTCCAGAACATCGGCCCGTGGACCGAGGCGCTCCAACAGCGATATCCCGGCGAATCGATCGTGACCTCCACCGACGAGATGGTCGAGATGGGCATCGAACCCGAAGCGATCGACTACATCGTTGGCTGGAAGGTGAAGTGGCACGAACTGCACCTGTATCCGAACCTCAAAGGAGTACTGCTCAGCAGTGCGGGAATCGATCACCTCGACTGGGATGTAATCCCCGATGACCTTCCCGTGGTGCGGCTCATCGACCCGTCGATGACCAATGAGATCGCCGCATACGCGGTGCATTGGGTGGTGCACTTCACCCGGTTCTTCGACCGTTACCGAGGCCAACAAGACACCACCACCTGGCAGGTCGAACAGCGCGAGCACATCAAGACAGTTGGCGTTCTTGGCCTGGGCGCCATCGGCACCGTTGTGGCCGATCGAATGACCGACTTCGACTACCCGGTGGTGTCGTGGAGTCGTTCGGCCAAAGACACCCCCTATGGCCGCCACTATGTCGGCGCTCAGGAACTCGAGGAGTTTTTTCAGGCCGCAGACCTGGTGGTGAACCTCCTGCCGTTGAGCGACGCAACCCGCCACATCGTCGGAGCACAGCAGCTATCAGCACTTGGCGATGGGGTGATGATCAACGCCGGCCGCGGCGGAACCATCGACACCGACGCGCTGTTGACCGCTCTCAACGGTGACCTGCACGCCGCAGTTCTCGACGTGTTCGAGACCGAGCCACTTCCCGACGATTCACCGCTGTGGAACCACCCCAAGGTCACCATCACGCCCCACATCGCAGGCGAAACCAACCCCTACACGGCAACCCAGGTCATCGCCGCCAACATCGACCGCATCAACCGTGACGAAGAGCCCTACCCAAAGGTCACCCGCACCACCTACTAGGAGTTTTTGGCCTTCTTTTGGAGGCGTTGGTACTCGGCGTAGAGGAGGCGAAGGGTGTCGCGTTCTTCGGCGATGTAGCGGCCGAGGAGCCCACCGGTAACCGGGTCGATGGTCTTGTCGGCGAACATGCCGTCGAAAACATCGGGCCCGTTCGGCGCCTTGTGAAACTTCAGTCCGCGCAACTTCTGAAGGTCGGTTTTGTTCGAGGCCACCAGATTC
>CAZGVQ010000005.1:14701-21926 GCA_964529355.1 uncultured Acidimicrobiales bacterium | reverse complement strand
CGAGTTGGCTGGCCAGGTCGGTGAGGAACGCGGCCTGTTCGCCGAACACGGGGGCCTGCGATGCCAGGAGGCCGGCGACGTCGCGCTCGCCGATCTGTTCGAGAAGCGGGAGCAGTTCGTTGCGTACCCGGTTGCGTCGGAAGGCCGGGTCGGTGTTGGACGGGTCGGTCACGACCTCGATTTCCAATCGTCGACAGACCTCGTGCGTCTCATGCCGCCGCAGGCTGAGGATCGGCCGCCGAGCGTCGTGGGCCATCGCCGCCATCCCCGAGGGTCCCGCTCCACGCAGGAGGTTGAGCAGCATGGTCTCGGCCTGGTCGTCGGCGGTGTGCCCGAGAAGCGCATCGGCGGGCAGCACGGAATAACGAGCTTGCCGAGCTCGAGCCTCGAGGTTGGGGCCCGTGTCGACGTCGACGGTGTGGCCTTCGAAGGCCACCTGAAGCGACTCGGCGATCGACCCAACGGTGAGGGCCTCGGCGGCGGATTCGGGCCGCAGACCATGATCGACGTGGACCGCTGTGGGGACACAACCTGCGACCCGGGCCAGCACCAGGAGGGCGACGGAGTCGGGGCCACCAGACACCGCGCACGATACGGGCGTGCCCTCAGCTGGGAACGTGCAGCGACCAAGAAGGTCGGCGATAAAGGCGTCGTTCGTTGCGCTGTCGACGACCGAGTGCTTTGGCCGAACAGCCATGAACGACCGCTACGCGATCTCGGGCTGGGCCTGCTCCATGCGGGCGATCCAGAGCTTCGGATCGCGAATCTCGGTGATGACGGGCAGGTTTTCGGGACCGAGCCACGCAAGATCGAGTAGTTCGGGGCCGCCAGCGCTCTCGACCGCCTCGATGAACTCTTCGCCCTGCTGGTACTGCATGATCTTGGCGTCGATGCCCATGATGCGTTGGAACATCTTCATGAATCCGCGGGTGCTCTGCCGGCGCCCACGAAGCACGCGACCGAAGCGTTCCTGGCTAGGAATCTGGTCGGCGCCTGCGCGGTCCATGGTGACGTCGCCGTGACCTTCGAGCAGGCTCATAAGGCCGGCGACCTGATCGAGAACTTCGCGTTGTTCGTCCGACGCCATCAGACCCATGAGGCCGCCATCGGCCAGCGGGTCTTCGCCCGCCCGCTTGAGGTCGACGCCTCGCTTGAGTCCGTCGAGAAAACGCTGCGGATCGGGGTCGACCGAATCCATGGTGCCCTGCACGAGACCGAGAAAGTGCTCGCGCAACCATGGGATACCGGTGAACTGAGCACGGTGGGTGACTTCGTGGAGCGCCAGCCATAGCCGGAACTCACGGGTGTCGAAGGCGAACTTCCGCTCGAGGCCAACGACGTTGGGCCCGACGTAGTAAACGATGTCCTGGTCTTCGGGGTTCTCGTCTTCGATTACAAGCAGGTCGTACTGGCCAAGCACTCGCGACGACATCCAACCGAGCATGGCACCGAGTTCGGCACCCGCGACCTTGCTTCCGACGGGCGCCATGATGCCGTCGTCCATCTTGTCGCCCATCTTGTCGAGCAACGGACGAAGCAGGCGCTGAAACGAGGCGATGTTGGCGTCGATCCACATGTCGCGACCGGCGACCCGGGCCCGGGCTTCGCCGCTGGTGGACCAGAGGCCGGTGGCTTCGCCGACGAGTTGTTCGGCCTGCGCGGTGAACTCGTTGAAGTCGGCGACGATCTGATCGTCGAGGTACGTGTCGGCGAAAGGCTGTCGGGCGGCGACCTTGCTGGCCACACGCCGAGCCATTTTCCAGTCGACTGGATCGGCCATCAGGTGGTTACCTTCTCGGTGGTCACTTCTTCGGGTAGCGGGTGCGGCTGACCTGCGCGAAGTATCCGATGAATAGAGCAATGACGGTGGCGATGGCCCCGATCGCGAGGACTACGCCGATCCAGAAGTGCCAGACAACAGCAAGGGTGTACATGGCCCTTGATTGTATCCGGTGAAAACCGGCTGGGGTGGGTCGCAGCCGGCAGCTTTGCTACTAGTCGATGATGCGACCGCGGGTTCGCGGGGTGATCATCGGCTGGTGCAACGCGCAGAAATCGTATTCGTTGTACCTGGAGAGTCGGGTGTTGCACTCATCATCGCCGCAGATTCGGATGTCGTTCTTGGTGCTTGCTGACGTGGTTCCCATGCATACGTAACCCACGTACTGCATGAAATGGTTCCCAAATTTTTGAAATTCAGTTGCCTATTTCGCGAGCGATGCGATCGCGCAACTCATCGGGCACTCTGGTGATGGATCGACGGCGTACGACCGTTCGGAGTTCAGTGTGGAACTCATAGGTGGCGAAGCAGTCCGGGCACGACTCGAGATGGGCCGTGATGGTGACCCGGTGGGTCTCGGTGAGTTCCTGGTCCAGATAGAAGTAGAGCAGGTTGATGGCGTCGAAACAGGGGTCGCCGGTGAGCTCGCTTGGCGGCGAACCATCGGGTTCGGGCACTTCCGACTCGGCTGTTGGTTCATTACTCACTGTCAGAAACCTCGCTGGGCAGGAGTCCACGTGACTCAGCGAACTCAAACAACAACTTCTGCATCGCTTTTCTTCCACGATGGAGTCGACTCATTACCGTACCGATCGGCACGTCCAGAATTTCCGCAATCTCTTTGTAGGAAAATTCCTCGACATCGGCGAGCAAAACCGTCATTCGGTAGTTCTCGGGAAGGGCTTCGACCGCGTCGACGATTTCGGCCTCGGTGAAGGTATCCATGAGGACGTCTTCGGCGCTTCGACCGGTGCGGGCGGCCTCGAGTCCGCCGAGGCGGCGATACAGGTACAGATCTTCAACTTCGCCCAGATCGGTTTCGTTGGGGCGTCGTTGCTTCTTGCGATAGATGTTGATGTAGGTGTTGGTGAGGATGCGATACATCCACGCCTTCAGGTTGGTGCCCTCTTTGAATCCCTCGAACCCACGAAACGCTTTGAGATAGGTCTCCTGAACCAGATCCTCGGCATCGGCCGGGTTTCGGGTCATCCGGAGGGCGGCTCCATAGAGCCCATCCATGAGCGGCATCGCCTGTTCGGCGAAGTCGGCTTGATCTGCCATAGGCCGAACCTAGTACCTAGCTGGCGTTGCGACGTCGGCGGCCGGATCGGCTTCTGGGTGCTTCGGCCGGCGCATCCTTCTCATCGGGGATCTCGAACCCGCGAGCAATGGTGATGGGAGCCGCATCGGGACTCAGCGCTTTGGCCATCGCGGCGATGTGCTCTGGGCCGCTTCCGCAGCATCCGCCGATAATCCGTGCGCCGAGTGCCCGGGCCCGCTGCGCATACTCGGCCATCAGCTCGGGGTTGCCGTCGTAATACAGCTCGTCGCCGATCCACTTGGGGATTCCGGCGTTGGCTTTTGCGATGAGGATGGCCTCGGGCATCGCATCGTGCATTTGGTCGATGACGCCTTCGATCTCGTCGAGTCCGTTGCCGCAGTTTCCGCCGATTGCGGTGACTCCGAGCGCCGAGATCTCTCGCACCGCGTTGCGTGGTGTGACGCCCATCATCGAGCGGCCCTTGGTGTCGAACGACAACGTGGTGCACACGGGGACATCGCCTACCGACATCGCGGCTTCGACCGCGGCTGTGACCTCGGCGAGGTCACTCATGGTTTCGATCCAGAGAAGGTCGGCACCACCATCGACCAGGCCCTGGGCCTGCGTGGTGAACGATTCGACGGCCGACGCGTGGTTGAGCTCGCCCATCGGCTCGAACAGCTCGCCGGTGGGGCCCATCGAACCGGCCACCAGCACCGGGCGATCGACGGCGTCGGCCGACCGACGTGCCACCTCGGCACCGGCCTTGTTGAACTCGTAGGCCCGGTCCTGAAGGTTGTGCAGCTTCAAACGGTTGGCCGTGCCACCAAAGGTGTTGGTGAGGATGATGTCGGAGCCAGCCTCGACATAGGCGTCGTGCACGCTCTGGACCCGGTCGGGGTGATCGACGTTCCAAGGTTCGGGCGAGTCGCCGGACATGAGCCCGCGTGCGAAGAGTTGGGTGCCCATCGCCCCGTCGATTACCAGCGTGCCGAGTTCATCGAGGGTTTCTTTGAGAATATTGGCCATATATCGATTAATGCTACGGGCAGGACGCATTCACCAAACCGAGAAATTGCCCTGGTACCTGGACACCACCCCACTGTGAGGGGGCTGATTCAAGAATTCGGCCCACCTGGCCGACCACTAGGGCATCGCCATCCCAGCCCCCCTCCACTCTTGGCGCGCCCCCTCTTGGCTCGTCCCCTCTCGGCGCGTCCTCTCTCGGCGCGTCCTCTCTCGGCGCGTAGCTGCGCGCACGGTTTCCCTTCTGTTTGGCGCGCTCGTGATCGGGGCCTGCGGGGCTGGAGCGGGCGACGAACCCACCGCAGGCACCGACATCAGGCCGATTCTGCCCACCTCCGCCGAATCCACGGAGGCCGAGGTCAGCACCCTTTTCTGGAATGTGATGGCCGAGAGCGGCGCTACGGCAGGAATGCACGACGGCTATCAGGCATGTCTTCATCCCGATCTCGGTGTGACGGTGTTCGACATCGACCGGTTCGGCGTGTTGGTGAATCCGGCCTTTGATGCCGGCTATCAGGCCGGGGCAACCGCGGTCGCTGCAGGGTGCCCGGCGTTGAGGAACGACTTCTCCGATGGGTTCGAAGCGAATGACAGCCCGCTGGATCCGGACCAGCAGCATCGGGTGGCAACGATTGGTGCCGACTTCGACACGTTGGATTCTCATCCCGACTTTGGGAAGGGTTTCGACGCAGGCCTCGCGTTTGGCGAACAACTCGCCTGTGCGAGCAGCGAACTCTCGGCGGCGCAGCCGCCCGACAGCTGGCTCAGCGCTTACCCGTCAGAGTTCCAATCGGGGTACGTAGCTGGTCTGCAGGACGTCGCGGGAGCTTGCGCGACCCCCGACGCGAACTAGACGACTGGTTCGAAGCGCATCACCGACGAGTGATGCAGCAGCTCGATGTCTTCCTCGACGATGTTGAAGCCGGCGTGTTCGACCATGGCCCGCATGAGCCGCGGGTTGTTCCGAGCGAAGCCCTTGTTTTCGCGGGCCGCCTTCTTGTCCTGATCGGCGTACTGAATGACGAGGGTGGCGTCGTCCTTCACGAGCTGGCGGATGCGGACCAGATAGTCGTAGATCTCGAGCGGATCGATGTGCACAAACACGCCGTGTGAATACACGAAGTCGATGGACTTGTCGGCCACACCATCGATGCTCGAACCGTCGGTGAGTACATAGGAGAGGTGCGCGAAGTCGGCGAACCGCTTCTGAAGCAACTCGATCATCACTTCGTTGACGTCGACACACACGATGGACTTGCAGGGAACCATGTACTGGGTCCATCGCCCACCGCCTGATCCGATCTCGAGTGCATTGATCTCGGGACCCACATAGGGCTGCAGGTGACGCTCGAGCATCTTCTTCAGGTGGGGCTTGGTCTCGATGGTTCCCCAGTGATCGCCATAGTTCTCAATGTCGAGCTTGCTCTCGGCAAACGCGACATTGTTGGTCCAGGCTTTTTTGTTCCATTCGACGGTAGGCATGATGGCAATCTAGCGCGGCGTAAAGCGAGCGATCGACGAGTGTTTGAAGATGTCGGAGTCGTCGTCGACGATGACGAATCCCGATTGCTCGATCATGGCCCGCATGAGACGGGGGTTGTTTCGGGCGAATCCGTCGTTCTTCTGGGCGCCTTTCTTGTCCTGGTCGGCGTAGTGAATGACCACGGTTCCGTCATCGGTGAGAACCCGGCGTATCTCGGCCAGGTAGTCATAAACCTCGAGCGGGTCGACGTGCACAAACACATCATGGGAGAACACGAAGTCGATGGAGTCGTCGGCAACACCGGGCAGGTTCGACCCCTCGGTAAGCACGAACGAAAGGTTGTCCTGGTCGCTGAACCGTTCGCGGACCAGGTCGAGCATGACGCTGTTGACGTCGACGCAGACCACCGATTGGCAGGCTTTGAGATAGTCGGTCCAACGGCCTCCACCCGAGCCGATCTCGAGGGCCCGCACATCGGCGCTTACAAAGGGCAGCAGAAACCGGTCGCGAAAGGCCAGCAGGTGCGGTGTCTCCTCGACCTTCCCCCAGTGGTCGCCGTAGTTCTCTATGTCGAAGGACTTGAACGCGTGGCCAACATTTCGGGTCCACGTGGTCTTGTTCCACTCGATGTCAGGCATGCTTGCGGGCTTTCCGGTAGTAAGAACTTCGCCGAGGCTAGGGTCGGTTGAGAGCGGACCGATTACGGTCGCGGCGTGGGACAGATTAGTGGGTGCGGGAGTCGGCTTCGGTGAAGATGGATGGCTTTGTCGACTCGCTGAGTCCTGCTGACCGATCTCGGGTGCTCGAGGCCATGAGCAGCATGCAGTTCGCCAAGAATCAGGTGGTCTTTCACCAGGGTGATCCGGGCCAGACGCTGCACATCGTCAACCGCGGGCATTTCATCGTTCACTCCATTAGCCGCTCGGGCGACCGCACGGCCCTGGTGGTGCTGGGCCCCGGCGACGTCTTCGGCGAGATGGCGGTGCTCTCGGCGGAGTCCACGCGCACGGCAACCGTTACCGCCATCGACAGCGCTTCGAGCCTGGCGCTCGATCGCACCACCGTCGACGAGCTTCGTCGAACATCGATCAACATCGACCGGCTCTTGCTCGACATCCTCACCTCTACGGTGCAGCGCCTGACGACTCGACAGCTGGAACTCACTGCCCTGACCGCGCCCGAGCGGGTGATTCGTCGGGTCGGCGAGCTACTCGACGCGTATCCGGGTGGCAAGATACGCCTCCACCAGGGTGAGATCGCGGCGCTCTGCAACACCACCCGAGCAACGGTAAATGCCACGCTGGGCGAGTTGAAGGCCGAAGGTCTGATGGTGCAGGAGGGTCGGGCGATCGTGGTTCTCCAACCCGACGAGGTGCGAAAGAGAGCCAAAGCGCTCTAGCACCCTGTTTCCTGGGTTTCCTGGGTTTCCTGGGGCTCTGGGAGCAATTGGCTAGGAAAATTGATGAAATTTTCTCAAAACTGTCAACCAGCCGACAGTTTTGAGTACTGAGGCCCGCGAAGATAACAACACGAGGCACAGATTTCTGTCGCTTCTTGTGGTGGCGGAACCCCACACCAATGCGGATCGTTTCTGGCGGAAGAGACGGTCCGCATTGCCCCGTTTTGGGGCCGGTTGACCCTGTTCTTGCGAGACGTTGTTCTTGCGAGACGTTGT
>CAZGVQ010000005.1:5814-14601 GCA_964529355.1 uncultured Acidimicrobiales bacterium | reverse complement strand
TCGTCGACTTCCTCTTCACTGTTGTCGATGCGTCCCCCGTAGTCGGGGTGCATTTCGGGCGGGTACCACTTTCCATCTGTGGCAAGCCACCAGCCTCGGTCGGGTCGTTCGCCGCTCATACGTTGACTGTACCGGGGCCGCTCGTTGCCTTACTCGGCAAGGCGGGAGTAGTTCTCGTGATCATGCACCGCCAAGCCTGCAAGTGATGGGTCATCGCGAAGCTCCTCCGATACGTGGCTGAGCTCCTCATACAGAAAGGCCCGCCCCTCCTCGGCAAAGGTCACTTTCTCGGGTGTGATCGGGGCCGTCTCGACGGCGACCACCACTTCGATTCCCGCACGCGCGGCGTAGGCAAGTTCATCCTCGACCAGGGCCACGATTCCGTCTTCGCCGCTCGCGGTGTCGCGGTAGGCAAGCACCGACACCATGTCGACCCGGTCCATCACCGATTCGATAAGGGTCCAGCTCACGTCGCCGTCGACATGATCGATCTCATCAAACCAGAACGGCACGGCGGCGTTGACCGGAAGGTGAGTTTCGGATGCGACGGCACCAAGCCCAATGAGATAGCTGTCGATGAGCGACTCCTGTCGTTGCTCCGACTCCCAACCGGGAAGCGCCCAGGGCTCGACGTCGGGAGCCAGGCCCACGAAGAGTTCCGATTCGGTCGCCTCTCGGGCCCAATCTTCAAAGGGAGCCTGCTCTCTGGCCCAGAACGGTTCGCCGCCGAGCGCCCAGACTTCGATACCGCTCTCATTGGCGTCAGCCACGAACGTTGCGTAGCTGGGGTCGTCGGAGAACCCAGGTGGCGCATACAGAAAAATCGAGGTGAAACCATCTTCGACCGCCGTGTCGAGAACCTGGCTTTGCGGTCCTTCCCACGCCCACAACGCCTTTGGTACCGGTGCTGATTCGCTGACCCAGGCCGCACTGATCAACACCAAGGCGCCCAACAAACCCACCACGGCAAGCCACAGAACTCTCGCTCGATCTCGTTTCATCGCTTCGTGCCTGCCCGTCGATCTTCCACCGTGGTTTGGGTATCGAACCGACACCCCAAAATCTGAAGGCGTCTTTGCAGAACATTGCCGATCCGATGTCGCCGGATGGGGCGCCTGGTCAGAGATTCAACGCGACGATCGCCACGATCGCTGTGGCGACGCCGATGAGCTCGCGACCGCGCACGCGCTCCTTCCAACCCAGTCGTCCAATGGCAACCATGATGATGAGGCTGCCTGCGGAGAAGAGCGTGAACGCGATGGCCGAGCGATTCTCGAACCCGCCGGCGATCGCCCGAAGGAGGAACCAGCTGACCCCGAAGTTCAAAACTCCCAAGACCGTGCCGCTCAAAACATCCGGGAGTCGCACCGGAACACGACGGGTGAGCAGCACCACCCACGAAACCGTCGCGGCTGTTGCGAACAAGATGACGAAGAAGAGGAGGTCCTCGCCGCCCCCGGCCTCGTTGAAGATGCTGATCCAGGCATCGATCACACCGAAGACCACGATCAGCGCGACGGCGAACCACAACGTGCGGGGTCGGGCCCCGGGCTTGGAGGTTGTGTCGTCCATGGGTGCTGACCGAGGGGTCAGGGCGGCGAAGGCAACAAAAAGCAGCGCCACGCCGATGAGGAGACGACCGCTCACCGTTTCGCCCAGAAAGAGGACGCCGACCAGGACCGGCAACAAGAGCGAAAGGCGTGCCCATGCCCCTGTGCGGGCAATGCCGAAGGTGGCGATGCCCCACGCGTAGAGGTGAAATGCGCCCGGCCAGAGCGGTCCGCCGCCAAGCGCCAGCAACAGCGTTGTTGGTTCGACGGAGAATGATTCTGCCGAGCCGATGTGCAGGGCGCCACCCACCATCGCCGCGACCACATAGTTCACGGCGATAGGTACCTCGAGGTTGCGATCGAACTGCCTCGCCAACCGCAGCAACACGGCGATCCCCGTGGTGGAAGCCACAGCGAGAAGGAGGTCGATCACGTCACCGACGCTACGGGGCTTTGGCTGGCGCCAGAAACCAGCGTGGCCGGGAAGATCATGAGGATCCCGAGGTGCGGGGTTAGGATCCTCCACCAGTACGTACGAACGAGGGGGACGGCATGATCTCATGGCAGGCACGTGCAGCGAAGCGGACGATCGGCAAATTCGTAACCGGACCCGATGCGACCATTGCCGAGCAGCGATCGAACATGGACCGGCTCGGAAAGATGCCTCGTGCTCGTTCGGCAACCGCAGAGGAACTGCACCTTGGCGGCGTTCGATGTCTCCAACTCACGCCTACCCGAAGCCTTACCGAACGGCATCTTGTCTATCTCCATGGCGGCGGTTACGTGGTGGGCTCTCCGGAGTCACACGCCAACTGGGTGCAATGGCTGGCCGTGCGGGCCAACGCGGTGGTCACGTTGGTCGACTACCGGCTGGCACCCGAACACCCCTACCCGGCCGCGGTTGACGATTGTGTTGCGGCAATCACCGCACTCCAAAAACTCGTCGACCCCGCGAGCATCGTCATCGGCGGTGACTCGGCTGGCGGCGGCGCTGCGCTTGCCACGATGGCCAGGTTGCGCGACACCGGGCAGCCAATGCCCTCGGCCGCCGTCCTGTTTTCGCCATGGACCGACCTCACAGCGTCGGGCGACAGCACCCGAACTCGAGCTGCAGCCGACCCGATGATCGACCCGAACTGGCTGTCGACCTTCGCCGACTACTACCGAGGTGACGTTCCGGCCGACGATGCCGGTGTCTCGCCACTGTTCGCCAATCAACAGGGCCTTCCGCCGACACTTATCCAGGTCGGCGACGATGAGGTGCTACTCGACGACTCGACACGTCTTGCCGAACGCATGCGAGCCGCTGGCGTCGACGTGGAGCTCGAGGTGGCGCCCGACCTCTGGCACGTCTACCAGGCCTTCGCCCCGATGATGCCCGAAGCACGAGAAGCCCTCGACAAAGCGGCCCGCTTTCTGCAACAGGCATCGACGCGGGGCGGCGAAATCGGAGGAGTTTCTTCTCAACGCCAATAAAGTCCACTTGTGCTCCCCCCTTCCCCCCGGGTCGTCAAACGGTCAGGTGCTGCCCTGGCAGCGCTGGCATTCACCCTTCTCTTGGCGTCGTGTGGCGAAGACTCGTTCTTCAGAAGCTCGACCGCTACCACCGCAGCGCCCGCCGAATCGGCAACCACCACCCCCATCGCCACTGAGGGCACAGGAGGGCGAGGAACAGTGGTGGCCGAGTACGCCAACGCCGTGCTCGCCCGAAAGGTCAGCAACGCCGCCGCACCCGCAACCGCCGCCGCGCTGTACCTCGACTATCTGGCTCGCGGAGAGCGAATTGGCGCGAACGTCAGTTTCGAAGAAATCCGCAAGTCGGCCGAAGGTTTCCAATTCCTCATCGGCGACGTGGACTACGACTTCGCCGATGTGAAGGTCTCCCCAGCCGGGGTCGAGGACGTAACCCTCAACGGCGTTCCACTTTCACAACGGCTTGCTGGCGTCGGCCAACCCGTCAGCAACAATGGGCTGAGCATTGAATCTGGCGTGAGCTACCTCACTGCGCTTGGCCACCGCATCGTGATTCTCACTGCGGTCAACCAGTCGGGCAACGACGTCGTACCCATGCCGACGCTTTCGGAGTTCCTTCAGAACAACGGAAACCGGCTGTCTGACCTGGGCACCCTGGCGGCCCCTCCGAGGATCCCTGCCGGTGGTAGGGCTGACGTCGCCTTCATCTCCGACAAGGGCGACGAGCAACCCGACGGGCTTCTCACCTACGTGTTTCTTTCCGACAGCGGCCAGAACATCGAAGTCTCGGTGCCGTTGGGCAAAGCCGAGCAATCGTTCTTCCAGGTCGACGAAGACGGTTCGGTAGCCGGCGTGTTGTCCTCGGACATCGGATTCGCCAATGGGTCGTCTGTCCTGTCGGGCGAGGCACGAGGAATCCTGGCAGGCGCTGCCGGAGAGCTGGCAAACATCGTCGATCCTTCTACGGAGGTTTGCGTGGAAGGCCACGCCGACTCTGTCGGCTCCAAAGAAACCAATATCGCGCTCTCCAGCCAACGCGCTGCGGCGGTTCGTGACGAGTTGAAACGCCAGGGTGTCACCAACAACATCGTTATCATCGGCCACGGCGAACGATTCGCTCCAGGCGACGAACAGCCCGATCCCGGCTCTCGTCGAGTCGACATTCGCCTCGAAGGGTGCAGCTAGTTTTCTCGCCGACCCTTATTCTGCGCGCACAAGAAATTCGCTGAAGGGTCGATCACCGTCGACGAGAATGCGGCGCATCACGCGATCGCCGGGATAGCCGTCGCGTACTCCGTAGTGCATCGTGCAGCGCTCATCCCAGATGACCAGGTCATTGTCGCTCCATGTCCAACGAGCGGTGAGGTTTGGTTTCGCGCAGTGTCGGCCGAGGTAGTCGATAATCGCCGTACCCGCCGCCGTGTCCATATCGACCACGGCGGGTCGGGTGTCGGGCGAGAAGAACAGCCCGTTGCGGCCCGTTTCCGGGTGGGTCCGCACCAAGGGATGGATGGTGCCAGCGAGGGCATCGATCCAGATCTGGCGGGCCTCCTCGCCGAAGAACCGGGCGAAGTTGCTAAGCATCGCTTCGCTCAACTGGTACTGGCACTCGATCGATGTAGCCATGGTCTTCCATCGCTCATCGAGCTGCTCATAGGCAAGCGCCATATTGGCGAACTCGGTCCCACCACCGAACTCGGGAGCCGTAAGGCAATGCAGGCTGCCGAACGCTACGGGCTCTGGAGCAAACACCAGGTCGGTGTGCCAGTTGTCGACGCCTGACGGCGACTCCATCGTCTGCTCGATCATCTGCACATGGGTTTCGGGCACATCCATCAGCCGAAGAAAGGGGTGGAAGTGCAACGGTCCGAATCGCGCCATGAATGCTTCGTGCTCGTCGTCGGTCAGTTCCTGGCCCGGGAGGACGACCACCATGTGCTCGAGCAACGCTTCGCGGACGCTGGCAACGTCGTCATCGGAAGCGGCTCGACAATCTACGCCTTCGACCACCGCCCCCAGTGCGGCGCTGAACTTCGTGACCTCAACCATGAGCCAAACGTACTTCAGTCAGCCGGAGAACCGGACTCTCGACCCGCCCCGCCGCGGTGGCAGCAAGCAAACAACGTTCGTGGTATTCCAGCCTCGGTAAACAAGGTTCAGCTGCTAAGACGTAAGCGAAGTGTTGTCGCTTTGGTGATTCGGCGGAATCTCTGAGATCAGTTAACTAGAACTTGCCGGAACGGCCGCGCTTGAATCCGCCGCCGGATCGACGACTGCTGCTCCGAGAACGAGAACGGCTGCGGGTACGGGATGTACTTCGAGACGTGCTGCGTGAGCGTGACCGGCCCGGGCTGCCATAGCCGCCACCGCCGAGAATGCCGCCGCCTCGGCCACCGCCAAGGCCGCCACCGAGAATGATCGGTCCGGCGCTGCTCCGTCGTTGCTGCCGCTGTGCTTCCTGGTAGATCTGATCAGCCTTCTGGGCAATGCGATCGACCTCACTGCGCACCTGTTCGGGGTTGGATTCAAGCTGAGCAACAACCTGATTGAACTCCTGACGAAGCCGGTCGACGTCGCGTTGGGCATTGGCCGACTGACGGCCCGAGAACGCATGGCTGTCGACATGGCGATCGGCCCGGTCGATCGAGTTTTGGGCTACTCGCGCCTGCGTGATCGCGGCATCCCGGAAACGTTGTCGCTCGTCGACTCGAGCTTTGAATTTCGTGAGCTGTTCGTCGACGTCTTCCTCGACGTCTTCGGCCAACTCGATGGCGAGTAACGAGTTCGGCGGCTGACTCGCGAGCGCCGCCTCAGCTTCAGACAGGTCTCGGGCCACCTCGCTCACGAAAGCCTGGGCGGGCCGGGCAAGATCCACGCTGTTTGCGGTCACGTAGCTGGAGAGCGTCTGAACGATGGACTGCGCTTGTGCGACGGCGCCGGGTGCGTCACGAAGCGCCGAGGCTAAATCGACGTCCAGCGCATCGATTTCATCGAGGAGTTCATCGGCGAGGTCGATCGATACATCTGCCGCGTCGAGGTCGGCGCTTATCCCGCGCAACACGCCGAGGTTGCGGGGAATCTCGCCGACCGATGCTGCAGAGGCCAGATGCTGTTGGGCGCGCTCAAGCTGTTTGGCTGCCTCAGCGGGGTGATCGAGGACGTCGTCGAACGAGTCGAGAGCGTGTTGCAGTTTCCAGGTATCGATCATCGCCCCGGCCGTTGCAACCCGTTTGAGCTGACCATCGGCTTCTGCGGCAGTGGTCGTACGACGGAGGTCTGTCGCGTCACGTCGTTCGTCGAGTTGTTCGAGGTCGGTTGCGATCGAGTCGGCTTCGGAAACGAGTGGCTCGAGGGTTGGCCTCATCGAGTCGACATCGAGCCGGAGTGCGAAGGCGTCGACGTGGCCAAGGGCTGCGTCGAGCTGATCGAGGCGCTGATTGCCGGTACTCACGTCCCAACCTTCAGCACTACGCGTCGCGGCAGCAGCTCGACCTGCCGTGATGCGCTCGGTCCCGTGAGTATGGAGGGTTGCCATCTCATCGACCGAGCCCTCGAACTCTTCGAGCAGCGTCTCGAACTTCACCAGTTCCTCGTTGTTCTCCCTGGTGATCGCGGCTGCCGACGCAACATGGTTGAACGCTTCGGCTTGTGAAGCGTCGTCGAAGTCTGCGACCTTGTCGCCGTCGAGCTCGGAGACAGGCGACCATGCGTCGTACAAACGTCGGGACGCCTCAAGGGCATCGACCTGGGCGGTTTCGAGTCGATCGAGGCTGGCGCCGGTGAGCCGGCCGCTCAAGAATGTGGCCTTCTCTTCGGCGTCGTACCAGCGAGCTTGGACCGCGGTCACCTCTTTGGCGGCCGAGTTGTAGCTGGCGGCGGCTTCTTCACGCTCTCGTTTGTTCTTTCGCCGAACGGCGCCGACCGCCACACCGCCCGCCGCGACGGCTGCTGCGACGCCGACCCCACCGACGATCAGGCCGCCGGTGTTGCTTGGCTCGGTGGCCAGACCATCAGCTGCCTCGTCGACACCCGCGGCCAAACCCATGCCGAAGTCGCCGTTTTGAAACCACGCCGCCATGCGATCGAAGATTGCATCAACGTCGTCGTCCAGTCGGTCTTCGAGGTTCTCACCAAAGGTCACGGTGAAATCTCGGTCGGCCACGGCGACGGCAATCACGACCGTGTCGTTTCGGGCGTCTCCGGGAACAACAAAAGACCCAGAGCAATTGGCAAACGATGCGGCCGCGAGGTCCTGACCAGCGGCGAGCTCGTCGATAGCGAAGACGTGAAAGTCAACCCCCGTCTCGGCCTCGGCCTGTTCGATGGTCTCGATCAAACCACCAGGGTCGTCGACGCCAAACAGGTCGATCAGGTCATCGCACTGGTCGGTCTGGGCGGAAGCGCTGGTTGCCGGGCCTAGGACTCCAGCGAAGATGACAGCGAGGAGGAGGAGGACAGTTCGGGCCAGGTTTGTGAGCGTTGCCCCCATGCGAGCGACCCTAGTTGCTCTCAAAGGCAGATCACTTCTTGGAGACGGCGAGGTCCATCGAACCACCAAAGTGTCACTCTGAGGAAACCGCCTTGCTGTAGGGGGCGTCAGCCCCCTACAGGATTTCTAGATGGCCTGCTTTGATCCGCAGCTGATCGATGCGCTGTGGCTGTCGTCGGAATAGATCGCAGAAACGCTTACAACCAATTCCCCATTGACAACATCAACCCCAAGGACGCGACTGGCTTCGATTCGCTGGGTGAGTCCCGAAAAGGCGAAGGCCCGACGACAATGTCGTCGGGCCCTGCGATGGGAGAACTCCCTGTCTGGTTACTTGCGAACGATGCTGAGCTCAGCGACTGGACCGGTCCAGTCAAACTTTGCGTCGATCGTGCCATTGCCCTGAAGCGTGCGGTGACGCTTGATCACGCCATCCTCAGCCAGCGCGGGGTTGGTGGCGCCGGTGCCAAGGCCTGAGCCAAGCTGGCAGAAGGGAGCCGGAACGATGTCGGCGAGCTGCTCAGTGTTGATCTCGGTTCCAGCGTCGTAGCCCTGAAGCGTGTAGTTCTTCGCAGCGTTGCCCTGCTGAGGGAGCTTCTTGGAATCAAGACCTGCGAAGCCATCGTTGGTGCAGATCAGCATCGATACGATGCTGATCCGGTCTTCAGAGGTAGTGAACTCGAAGGTCACCGATTCGCCGGGGGCGATTGGACCGCCACCGCCGACTCCACTGACGCCAAGACCATTTGCGTCCACAGCGGCCGCAATCTCGCCGGCAAGAGCAGGAACGTCACCATTCTCTGCAACGGCCTGAACGCCGGAGCTGGCTGGCTGGTTGAGGCTGAAGAGCTCAACGTCTTTGCCGTGAGCGGCATAGTTGGCCGGCGTGAGGTACTGGCTAGACGTGTTGGTGAGCGTGGCCTCATAGGTGACGGGTCCACTGTTCTTGGGTGCTGCGGCCGCTGGGACGGCGAGCACGGCGAACAATGCAAATGCCGACATGACGGCAGCTAAAACTACGGAACGGTGTTTCATTTGGAAAGGGTCCTTTCAGAACTCCCGCTTTGCGAGAGCTGAGGTTGTCGAAGTCGCCTACACCCAATCCAAAAGTGAGGGATGACCAGTTGCAGACAGACCCTTAACGTCATGCCCTTTCGATGAGTTCCAAGAAATTTCAGAGTTTCTTGTTTGTCACGACCCGAGCTGGAGATAGCTCCCGATACATCGCCGCCTGACCCTCTTCAGCGAACGTCACTTTGTCCGGTGAAATCGGAG
>CAZGVQ010000005.1:0-5714 GCA_964529355.1 uncultured Acidimicrobiales bacterium | reverse complement strand
GCACGGCGTCGCGACCAGCGTCGTAGGGAGGAAGGCATTTCCACGGGCTTCAACTCGAAGCATCGAGAACCGCGTAGCTACTCGTGGCCGAAGCCACGAGACGACCGTCGGCGTCGAGCGTGCGGGCCTCAAGGTGCACAATCCGGCGGCCGGCATTGATGACTTTCGACGTGGCTTCGAGTCGGCCGCCGGTGACACCGCGAAAGTAGCGAACCTGCATTTCGATGGTCGCGCATATCTTTCCGTCTTCAATCGCGCTCATCGTCGCTCGACCCATCGCCGTGTCCATCATGGCGTAGGCCACTCCGCCATGGGCGACGCCGTTTGGGTTCAGGTGGTCGGCGGTGAGGTCGATCGTGCAGCGGGCGGTTCCATCGCCCTGGTCGACCTCGAAGCCAAGAAGATGTTGGAACCCGAATTCGGTAGCCAATTCGCTCATTCACCGAGCGTAGGTCGTTCAGGAGCGTCCCACTTCAATGATTCCGGGCGACTCCTCGTCACCGATCAACAGTCTGATCGAAGCGACGTTGTCCTCCACGGGAACCAGGAACTGAAAGTCGATCGCCTCGCCCGGCTCAAGGGTTTCGTTTGGCTGGATCTCCACGAAGAACGGTATTTCGCCGTCGAATTCCAGCACGATATTTCCGGGGATTACCGACGTGCTGAAAAAGGAAGAGCTGGCGCTGCACTCGGCGGTCGACTCGCTCGACACCGTGCCTTGCAGAAACATCCATTGCGATCCAGGTGAACTGCCGAGAACGTTGTCGAGAGCGAGTTCGACCGGCACATCGGTCGAGAAGGTCGCGCTATCAAGACTGACGGTGTGTGGAAATGCACACGGGTTTCCGGCCTCGTAGGTCACCGGGCTACCGCTGATGGATCCCGTGACTGGACCAGCAGTCGCTTCCGGAGCGATAGCCGGATCGAATTCGATTCGTGTCGGATCGGAACGGTCGCCCAGACCCACGGCGAGCCGATCGACGGTCAAGGGCAGCACGACGTCGTCTGGAACGTAAAAGACAATCGTTTGCGACCCAGACTCGTTGGCGTCAAGGACCGAGAGGACATCGCCCTCTGGGCGAATCCAGAACTCTGTTGATTCCCCATCGATAAAGAGTGAAGGGTCGCCGATGGGAACAAGGTTTTGTGAGTTTGGGTCGTTGTTGGTCATCGCAAACTCAACAAAGAGGTTCAGGTCATCGGTACCCACCGTTTGGGTGTCGTCGAACCAGTATTCAGGGTCGACGTTGGAGAGTATTGCGGACTCGATGCGAACCGAAACGGCTCCCACCGAGACCTCCTGGCCGATCGGCCCCGGAAGAGGAATGTCCTCACGTGCGATGACCGCAACATCGGTTGACGAGGTGCTCTCGCCCCTCAGCAAGGCGACGCCTTCCTCCGAGCCAGGGCAATCCGCGAGGATTGTGCCGAGGAACGTCTCAATGATTTCGTCGGCTCGACCCAGCACTTCTGCCTGGTCGGTGACTTCGAAGAGGCCGCCGTCGGGTTCTTCTCCGCGTTCTATTGCCCGTGCGTTTCGCAGTGCGGCAGCGAAGTCCCTCAGATCTTCGGCGTTCTCCTGGGGGCCGTTTGCGCTGACGTCCTCGATAACGGGAATCAGCAGGTCGATGACTCCGCCGTCCTCGGGGACATCATCGGGATTTTGCGTCACCTCTGCGAAGTCTTGGCAGTAGGTAGCGTTCCCCTGCTGCACATCCGTCGAGCTGTCCGCTCCACCGTTGTTTTCATCGCTGCCATTGTTTTCATCGCTACCGCTACTGCCCTCCGCGCTATTGGCACTGCCGTCGCCAACATCAACTTCGCTTTGGCCGTCAACGGAGCTCGGAGCGGTGTTGCTTACCCCTCCGCATGCAGCCGCGAGGAGTGCGAACGCAACAACGAGCGATGTCCAAAGGCCACCACAACGATAATTTTGGAGCATATGCTAGACAATAGGTCTCTGCCTCGATCTGCTCCAAAACAAGAGCGAGTCGCTGCTACCGAGAAATGCCCCTACAAGCGCTGTACACAAAGTCATTTGCTGCAGCGAAAGGGCCAGATTCGGTCACTCTTGATGGCCCGCGCTAGACCATCCGCCACCACCATCGGTGAAAGCGACGGTCCATCGTTCTTCTTCGACTTCGATGTCAGCAATCGCATCGAGGCGTTTCGTCGACTACGAGACGAAACGTCGATGGCCGACATCGCCCAGCAGCTGATGAGATCGACAATGGTGGCCAGGTACTTCGACAACCTCTTTCTCAAAGATGGCGGCGGCGGAGCCGGGTCACCGTGGCATGAAGACGCGTCGTTTCAGCGGGTGATCGGCCGCGACTCGGTCAACTTCTGGGTCGCCTTCGACCACATTCCAAGTGAAACAGCCCTCCAATACCTGGCCGGTTCGCATCTGCGTGACGAGCCGATCTATCTCATGGGGAGCTTCGATGCCAAGGGAACCTACGACGGCATCATCACAAATAACCGTGTGCCGAGCCGCTCGCCCGAGGAGCTCGGTTCGGAGTTTGAGAAGGTGTGGTGGGAGCTGAACCCGGGGGACGCACTCGTGTGGTTCCACCCGATACTTCAGCACGGCGACCGGTTCTTCAGCGACCGATTCCTGAAAGTTCGCGGCTGACAGGGGTTGCTATATCAACGGTAGAGCCCGAGAGGAGAATTGAACTCCTGACCTATTCATTACGAGTGAATTGCTCTACCAACTGAGCTACCCGGGCGACTTCTCAACGCTACCGATCGCGGGCGGGCGAACCAACAGCCAAGCGCTAGTTGTTCACCAGGCTCGGAAGGCCTACGAACAGTGCTTGAAGAAGCAGTGTCTCGTTGGGGTTGCGGCCCAACGCCTCGTAGGCCTTGGTAATGCGTTCGAGTCCGGCCACCAGTGGTGCTGGACGAGGGTGATCGGCAAGGCGGTCCCGATAGAGACCGGCGAGGGTGGCCAGGCCGAAGCGGAGTTCGTCGGCCCGAACGGCCCTGATCTCGCGTTTGTGTCGGGCCTCAAGCGTCTTTCGGCCCGAGCCTCGCGTGCCAAGTTCTTCCTCTCGCTGATCGAGGTCGAGTCGTTCCTGTTCGTGCTTGGCGGCCAGCGGAGTTTGGGCTTCGTCGATGAGATCGGAAAGCTCCTCCACCAACACCGCTACGACGGCACCGGTGCCATCGAGTCGGGAGGGCACCGATAACCAGGCGTCACGGCGGGCGACGAAACGCTCGTCGTTTACCAACAACCGAGCGCGTTCGACCGAGCCTGCCGACGCTCCCGCCACCACATCTGCGCGGCCGGCCTCAACCCCTTCAGAAACCAGCAGCTCAGCGATAGCTTCCTCGGAAACCGGGCCGAAATCGATCTGCACACAGCGCGACGAAATCGTTATCTGCTCGGGCGGAACCTCCTCCGCCAACAGGATGAATACCGACGACGCCGGTGGCTCCTCGATGGTCTTCAGCAGCTTGGGCGCTACCCGAGCCTCGGCCGTGTGAAAACGGTCGACGATCATAACCTTGCGCGAACCCTCGACTGGTGAGCGGGATGCCTCGGTGATGAGATTCCCGGCCTCTTCGACCAGAAGCCCCCGCCCTTCGGGTTCGAGGATGAACAGATCGGGATGAGCCTCGGCGGCCGCAAGGCGCTGGTGGCGTTCGGCGCCCGAAGGATCCGAGGCTGCCAACAGTTCGCCGGCAAAGGCGGCCGCGGCCTGACGCTTGCCCGAACCCCTTGGCCCTACAAAGAGATAGGCGTGAAGCGGATGCCCAAGTGCGTTGCGCAGCTGGGTGACGGCGCGCGGCTGGCCCACCACCTCGTCGAGCGGTCCGGAAAGATCAGCGGGCGAGTCGATACTCATGCGAAGAACGTCGCCATGGCCTGATCGATACGATCGCTGACCTCTTCGATGGTGCCGGTGCCATCGAGCACGATCCAGTTCTGGGGATGGGTGCGCGCCAGTTCGAGAAACCCGGCCCGGACCTTCTGGTGAAACTCGCTGCCTGCGGCCTCGAGTCGATCGAGGTCATCGCCCAGACGCTCGCTACTCACCGAAAGATCCGCATCGAGCACAATGACCAGGTCTGGTCGCAGCTCATCGGTTGCGAATCCGCTGATTGCGGCAACCTCCTCGGTGCCGAGTTCGCGGCCCATGCCCTGGTACACCACCGATGAGCCGATATAGCGGTCGCAGACCACGTCGGCACCCGATTCGAGCGCCGGCCGAATCACCTCGGCGACGTGTTGCGCCCGATCGGCGGCATACAACAGCGCCTCAGCACGGTTGTCGAGCTGGGTGTTCTCGGGGTCGAGGAGAATCTGCCGCACGGCGCCGCCGATAGAACAATCGCCCGGCTCGAACGTGAACCGACCGCCCAACCGCTCGGCCAAAAGGCGGGCCTGGGTGGATTTGCCGGTGGCGTCACCACCCTCGAAAACGATGAACCGTCCTGTCATGTCTCCAAGACACTAGCCAGCCCTGCCGACAGCGAATGACCGGAGCCTCGGTCGCCAACAGGTCGAACGACCCACGCGGAAACGCCCACATGGATCCGTTCGAACGCTTTTCGTTTACTCGACCGTTGAACCGGTCGAAACGCCAGTGAGGAATCTCTCCATCGACGGCGGAAGAACAGCCATGTACTCAGCAGTGACCGAGACGGCCCACAACATCATGCGCACCGCGTTCTTAACCGTGGTCGCACTTGCGCTTGTCGCGACCTCGATGGCAGTCGCGACCCAAGAAGCCGATGCCCAGGCTCCCTTCGAGCTGTACGACACCGCATGGGACATGCCGTTCTGGGCCGAACTCAATGAGGTCGAGGTGTACCTCGACCATCTGCAGAGCTCTGGCTATACCGGCGTGTGGATCTCCCTGATGAACCACACCTCAGGTATGCGAGTCAACGGCTTGGTCGAGGCCACCGGCACCCCACAGGCCAGCTTCGTGAACGACCAATTCGACCTCAACCCCTCATACGCGGCCCATGTCGGCACCATTCTGGACATGGCAGATGACCGAGGACTCAAGGTCGGCATGCTTCCCATGTGGGGTGTGCACTATCTCCATGCTCGGACCGGCGGAGCGAATTGTGGAGGCATGAATCAGGGACCGCTCCAGGCATCGAACGCCACCGACTGGGGCGTTGAAGTAGGCAACGCTTTCGGCGCCCATCCTGCGCTTCACTACTGGATCCTGGGCGGTGACAATTTCTGTGGCAGCGGCAACGAGGTAGAGGACGTCAATATCTGGCGCAACATGGCCAGCGGAATTCGGTCTACCGGAGCTATCCAGGAGATGAGCTACCACACCGCTGGTTGGCCATCTCGTCATCGGCTCTTTGCCGACGAGCCGTGGGTCGATTTTCTGTCGCCGCAAACCAGTCACTGCGTCAACGCGGCGACGACGCAAGCGGACCTCATCGATCTCATCTCGCGCTTCCCCGACAAACGGGTGATCGCCTCAGAAATGCGCTACGAGAACATCGAGCCCGGATGGAATCCCTGTCACGAACACGGTGTGGGCAACCCGGTTCTTCCGTCCCATGTGCTCGCCGATGCACAGGCCGCCGTCACCGCCGGCGTCTCGGGCATGCTCTACGGCCACAACGAACGCTGGGCCTGGGGATTCAGCGGCAACGGCAGCGCAAACCGGGGCTGGCCAGATGTGCAGGCAAGCCTTGGTGCCCCGGGCGAACTGGCGGTGCTCAATCTGCTGGGT
>CAZGVQ010000004.1:6282-23332 GCA_964529355.1 uncultured Acidimicrobiales bacterium | reverse complement strand
GTCGTCACGCTGGAACGCGACCCCGTCACGGGCGAGGTTCTCGATATCAGCAGCGGCCTCGGCGATATTGCCCACCTCCTTGGCATCGAGTCGTCCGAACTGGCCTCCGATGGCCTGCTTGGCCGCGTCCACACCGATGACAAAGCCCATGTTGCTCCCGCAACCAGCGACACCGACACCTTGCTGTACCGAATTCGCCATGCAGATGGCAGTCACGTCTGGGTGGCCGAACGGCTCTCATCGATGACCGACGATGGGCTTGTCGTCAGCCAACTCGACGTCGTGCAAGCGTTTGTCCGTCATGCCCAACTCGTCGAAACCATCGATCGTCTGAGCGATGCCGTAGCGGTATTCGAACTCGGGGATGCGTCAGATGAAAACGATCCTCGTTCGTTGGTCGTCGTTGCCGCCAACGACTCCGGCGCCGACCTCCTCGGAGCACCCGGCACCGAGCTCGAGATCGGAGACCTTCCTGACCTCAGCGATGACGAGGCGGACTTCGTCGAGCTCCTGACCGACGTCGTCGAGACCGGCTCGTCGCTCGCCCTGGTCGTTCGCGACGAAAGCACCAACGCACCATCGACGATCAGCGTCGAACAGCTCAACGAGAACTCAGCGGTACTGATCCACCGCACGTTTGTCGAACTCGAAGGTGTCGCCACCACGCAATCCGCACTGAGCGGCGCCACCGAGCCAGTCGCCCAGTCAAGCCTGTTGCAACTTCTCGCCGAGGACCCCAACCCACTCGAAATCCTCAACGGTCTCGCCGAACACTTCGCCTCAGAGTGCAGCACCTGGGTTATCGACATCGCCGCGGGCACCGCCGAACGGACCCGCTGCGACGAAGCTGCCGAACTTCCCGAAGTCATCGAGCTATCAACCGCGGCACTCGAACGACTCGCCAATCTGGACGAGCCCGTAACGTTGCCCGACCCAGCAGTGACCGCACTTCAGCGACGACTCGGCAGCCGTACCGGCGAAGACGGCCACCACCTTGCGGTCGCCCCATTACCCAACGGCGAGATCTTTCTGGCCGAACGCAGCGAAGCATGGGACATCGCATCGCTCGAACAACTTGGACTGGTGGCCGGATTTGCCAACGTCGCCTCCGAAGCCAACGCAGCAATGGCAGCCGACGAGCCGGAGCCGACCACGTCGAGCAACGACGAACTGCTTCAGCGAGAGCGGTTCATCGGGAGCATCGCCCGCCTCTTCCTCGCCGCCGACGTCGACAACTTCGACGAGGTGCTCAGCGAACTCCGCGACGACCTCGACCACCGTTTCGATGTCTCCGACATCGAAATCTGGATGCGTAGCGCCCACACCGAAGCAACACAGTGCAGCAACTTCTGGAAGAGCGACGACGAGCTTGACGACCGCGCCGCCCGGTGGATCCATGTTGTTCCCTGCGATGGTGAATCCTCCACCGAAGCGGTCTGCGGCGCAGTTCGCTTTGTGGCCAAAGATGCGCACTGGGACACCACCACTCTCCAAGCGCTCGATGCGGTCGCCGAACTGCTCTGGCAGGTCCACTGCCAGGTTCAACAGCAACGCAACCTCGCCGGAGCATTCCTGCACGCACCGGTTGCCGTCACCGTTCTCGGCGCCGACGGGACCGTCGCCAGCTGTAACGAGAAGTACGCCGACTTCCTGGGTTTCGAGTCCACCGCCGACCTCATTGGAAGCCCGTTGACCCGGCACGCCACGATCGATGGGCGCCAGCGGGTCGAACGCCTTCTTGCCAGCGACGTCGATGCAACCGACGACGTGCCGTTTCGCCGTTCCGACGAGAGCATCGTCTGGGGCCGCGTTCGGGTCGCTCCATCAGGCTCGACCACAGCACCGATTGTTCATATTGAAGATGTCACCGAGAACATCCTCAAGCAGCGAGCACTCGAGTACCGGGTCGAACACGATGACCTCACGCTGCTGGCAACCCGCCAACGCCTCACCACGGCCATTGGCGAATTGACGAGCACCACCGAGACAGCCACGACCGAGACAAACACCACCGAATCGCAGGACCACTCGCTCGCGACACTGCTCCTGATCGATCTCGACTCCTTTGAAAGCACCCGAAGCCGATACGGACGCGACCAGGCCGACCAGGTTCTGCGAGTGGTTGCCGACCGTCTACGCACGCTGGTCCGCCCAGCGGACCTTGTAGCTCGCACGGGTCCCGCCGAGTTCGGAATCCTGCTCAGCGGCGACGAATCAGACGCTTCAGCGCTCGCCGAACGACTGCTGTCGAGCATCACCGAGCCGGTCCTGGTTCGCAACACCGAAATCAGCACCACGGCAAACATCGGTATCACCGCCATCCTCGACACCGATCAGATCAGCTCTGTTCTCCGCAAGGCCGACAACGCGCTCGACGCCGCGAAGGGCGCAGGACGGCTGCGTTCGGCGACCTTTGACACCGCACTGTTCGAGCAACTCGAGCGCGAAGAACGCCTCGAAGCCGACCTTGCCGATGCCATTGAGTCCGGCCAGATCACGATGCACTACCAGCCCGAGGTATCGCTTCGCACCGGTGAACTCCTTAGTTTCGAAGCGCTGGCTCGATGGGACCACCCCGAGTTCGGAATGCTCGATGCTGAAGAATTCGTCGCCCACGCTGAACGGATCGGCCTCATTCGAGATATCGACGAGCTTGCGCTCGCCGCAGCATGTGAACAGATGCGGACCTGGCGCACCACCTTCCCCGGACGGGTTCGGTCGATCCGAGTCAACATCTCGGGGACATCGATCCGCAGCACCAGCTACATCGAGTCCATCGAGGAAACGCTCAAAGCGTTCGATATCGATCCCGCGACCTTCTGGTTTGAGATCTCCGAAGACGAGCTCCTGCGAGACGACGAGGCACCAATCGATCAACTCGAAGCCATCAAAAACATCGGCTGCAAAATCCTCATCGACGACTTTGGCCACGGCCTCAGCTCGTTCGCCGTCCTCCGACGACTGCCGGTCGACGCGCTGGAGATTGCACCCGCCCTTATCCAGTCGCTTGGCGCTGATCCCGATGCCAGTACCATCGTCGCCGCCACCATTCAGCTCGCCCAGACGCTGGGGCTCGAGTGTGTGGCCGAAGGGGTCGAAAACATCACCCAGATGCAGGAACTCATCGAGCTGGGATGCCAACGAGCTCATGGTTTCCTGTACGGCGCACCGACGGTCGCCAGCGACCTGCACGAACTCATCACCGAGGGCCGCGTCGACGTCTTTGACTCAAATGACGGCTAGGTCAGCAAACCCGCTGATCTACTCCCATTCTCGACTTGATCCCCGCACGGGGTTAGCTACGGTCGAGCTATGACCAACGAACCCGCACCAAGCGGGACTACTGCCGACAAGACGGACAACATCGTCAACGGACCTCCAGACGGCACATCCGAAGCAGAAGCTGAGTCGGTTCCGGAACGGCAGACCCTTCTGGTGCAGATCACGGGCGAGGATCGGCCGGGAATCTCCGCGGGCCTCCTAGGTGTGCTCGACAGCATCGGCGCAACCATCGATGACATGGAGCAGGTGGTCATCCGCGGTCGACTCACCCTTGGCGCCCTGGTGTCGCTACCTGGAGGCCGAGACGCGGTCAAGGAACTCCTGATGTTCTCGTGGGAGCAGAAGCTGCACGTCGAGTTCGAGGTGGTCGAGGAAACCGCCAGCATGATCGAACCCGCTCACGTCGTCACCGTGGTCGGCGCGACGGTCAGCGCTTCAGAGCTGCGCCTCGTCGCCGACGCCATCGCCGACGGCGGCGGCAACATCGACCGCATCGTTCGGCTGTCACGACAACCGGTGATGAGCTACGAGTTCGTCGTGAAGGGCGGCGAGTTTTCCAAGATTCGGAGCTCGCTTCTCCTCGCGGCCTCCGAGGTGGCGATCGACGTTGCCGTCCAGCCCGAAGGCCTCGGCCGTCGCGCCAAGCGGCTTGTGGTGCTCGATGTCGACTCCACCCTTGTCCAAAACGAGGTCATCGACCTCCTGGCCGCCGAGGCGGGTGTTGTCGGCGAGGTCAGCGCCATCACCGAGCAGGCGATGCAGGGCCATCTTGACTTCGAACAGTCGCTACGTCACCGCGTGAAGCTTCTGGCCGGCCTTCCCGCAACCGCTGTCGATGCGGCGTGGGACAAACTCAAGTACACCCCGGGCGCCCGCACGTTCATGCGCACCCTCAAGCGGCTGGGCTTCACCACCGCGATCGTCAGTGGCGGGTTCACCGTGTTCACCGACCGTATCCGCGAGGAACTCGACATCGACTACAGCCATGCCAACGTGCTTGAGGTCGTCGATGGCCAGCTCACCGGCGAACTCGTTGGGCCAATCGTCGACCGCGCTCAGAAGGGTCGAATCCTGGAGATGGTTGCGCAGTCCGAGCAGATTCCACTCGAACAGACCGTGGCGATCGGCGACGGCGCGAACGATCTCGACATGTTGGAACTCGCCGGACTCGGCATTGCCTTCAACGCGAAGCCGGTCGTGCAGGCCGCGGCCGACACCACACTGAGTGTTCCCTACCTCGACGCCATTCTGTTTCTGCTCGGCATCACCCGAGAAGAGGTCGAGGCCGCCGATCTCTAGGGACTACCGGGGCCGTTAGATGTTCGGGAGCACCTCATCGAGGAAGAGGTTGATGCACTCCCACCCGGCGTCCACAGGCATGCCGCCGACCAACGGATGCAGCACTACGTTGCCTGCGCTGGCTGCTTCGGCGATGGCCTCCTCAGGGGTCATCACCACATAGATCCCCTCCTCGCGGAGTTCTTCAGCGTTGCCCGCGGCCGACTTCACCGCCGAGGAGATATCGGCGGTCTGCCAACCCTTGTAGGTACTCGCTTCATGAAAGAAGTGCTGGCCATGCTGTGCCCACGTGGCATCGGGATCGAGCGAGACGAACATCATCTTGGTCTTCGGGCTGGGCATGATCACGAAGCCGGTGGTTCCGTACTCCTCGCACTTCTCGTAGTAGTAGGCCTCCAACTCAGGAAGGTGGGCGGCCGGGAAGAGCGGAAGTCCATGACGAGCAGCCCGCCGGGCAGCCGGACGACTTGTTCCACCAACCATCACCATTGGATGCGGCTCAGAGATTGGCTTGGGCAGGATTTGTACCGTCTCTCCCCGAAACTCGAACGGCTCGCCGGTCCATGCGGCCATCACCGTCGACAGGCATTCGTCCATCAGATTGCCGCGACCGGCCCAGTCTTTGTCGAGCAGCGCATATTCGCTCGGCCGGTAGCCAAGACCAAAGATCGTCACCAGGCGACCACCGCTCACCAGGTCGAGCACGGCGATGTCCTCGGCCACCCGGATCGGCTCATGCAACGGCAACAGAAGCGCCGAGATGCTGACCAACATCGACTCGGTGCGAGCCAGAATCATTCCCGCGTTGAGCAGCGGTGTGGGGCTCCAGCCATTGGCGGCGCCGTGATGTTCCTCAAGCGTTATGCCGCTCACGCCCGCCGCATCGGCGGCGGCCGCGATGTCGAGCATCGCCCGGTACCGTTCGGCCATCTCGGCCGGATTCTGTTCTGGGTTCACCATGTTGAACCGAATGTTGGTCATCGTCATCAGCACACCTCTGTCCCTGGGCGGTCACCCGTGACTAGTGCAGCCGAGGCGACACCGCAAAAACGAGCCGGGCCGGACTCCGAAGAGTCCGGCCCGGTCCTTGGTTCCCGCGACACACTGAGAGCGTTGCTGGTCGAATCACCTAGGAAGTACCCAGTTCCTCCCTAGGCCATCCGGCCTGCTCACTTGTGTCTTCGACCCAAAGGTTGGGGTCCTTGAGCAAAATCCATCAACTGTTTTCCAATCGTCACACTTCTGCGTCGGGCAAGCCATCGACGTACACCACGGTGTTGGTCCGGACCGCCGGCACCCGGGCGCCCTCGAACAAGACACCGGTGAGGTTGAGTGGATCGCACGCCGATACCGAGACCCGCAGCTGGGTGCGCTCGGAGTCGCGCACCTTCCGCAGCGCATCGCTGGCCCTCGGCAGTGCGAATTGTTCGCCACCGAAACCGGTGACAAACCGGCCACCCCGGACCAGACCCCGGTCTTCAAGCCTTCGCAACGCCCATTGGATCTCGCGCCACGAGATCCCGAGCTTCTCGTGTTGCACCAGATCGCGAAACACCACGCCCCATCGGTTCAGCAGCTGTTCGGCCACCGCCTCGGCGAGATCGTCGGGCTCCAGGGTGAGATCGACAGGAGGTACCAGCGACCATCGCCCGGCCGCCTGGCTGGGATCCGGCACGCCACGCCGAAGTCGACTCATGCGACTCGATGTCGACCGCCGGCGACGAGCACCGTCCATCAACGAACGCAATGCGTTGAATCCATCGGCGGTCACCAGTCCAGCGGCTACACCCTCCCAGAGCGCCCGCTCAACATCGGATGGCAGTCGGCCGGTTTCGGTCACAAGTTCGCCGAGAAACGACGCTCCGCGGGCGGCCAGCGCATCGAGGACCTCACGCAACGCTCCCACCGGTGGCCCGATCTCGGCAGTCTCACTGATACCGTCGCCGCCCGTGCGGCGCGGAAGGATCGGCGGTCGCCGCACCGCGGCGAGGAGCCAGGCAAGGTCGTTGCGAAAAACGAGACTGATCGGTGTGGCCTTCGAGGGTGCGGCGCCTCGCGCGTTCGGGGAGCCGGAACATCGCTGAACGCCGGGGCGAAGCCGCAGCCAACCGAGCTCCCCGCGATGACACAGCTGGTCGAGCCAACCAGGATCAAAGCTGTGGAGGCGCCGGCGCAGGACCTCGCTCTCCCATGCCGAAGCGGCAACCTCAGAGCCCTGGAGCTGCTCGAGCACTTCGAGCAATCCGAATTGCCCGCGGAGCTGGCTGCCGGGTTGCACATGTTGCCAAGCCAACAGGAACCGCATGAAGTCTTGCGCGGAGACCGGCTCGATCGAGCGACGGCGCCGTTGCCGGCTGTAACTGTGCATCCTCGCGAGAAGCCGACGGGCACACCATTCGGTGTCTCCGGTAGTCCCGGTGGTGAACTGGCCGCGCAACGCAATTCCGCGCTGCTCGAGCGACAACATGCCCATACTGACGTGGCGATCTGCGAGGGGAAGCATCTGGGCCAGGGCTGCCTCGGTGGTCGGGCCACGCATGTCGAGATGGCCGTGCAACATGTCCGAGATGGTCGCGTCAGCCGCCGCCTCATCATCGCCTGACTGGTCTTCGCCATCGACGCGAGCCAACAACGTCCGGACCCGTTCTGCGTTCTCCGCAGCCAACCACCACGTGGCGCCCTTTGCCTCCACCGTCTCGACCCGTCCTCGTCCCAACAGCTTTGCGAAGTCCGACGACCAACGGTCGACGACCGGGTGCACCAGCGACTGAAAGAGCAGGTCGTGGAGCTCATCGACGTTGCGAGGGTCCGGCAGAACCTCAGCGATCACCTGATCGATGGCAGCCGGGTCGAGTTTGCCCATCGACGACGGATCAGCGGGAAGGCCCCGCCGTATCGGCACCGCGTTGGTGCGCCGGTCGCCGGCTTCGGCCTCATCGAGGAACGCATAGGGCTTGGCGGTGAGGATCTCATGAGCCAACGGCGACGCTTCGGTGGTATCGCGGCAGTGCACCTGTACCGCACCGGTTTCGATGTCGTGAAGAAGATCGCGAAGGCCGTCGACGTCGAGGCCCTCGTGCAGCGTGTCGTAGATGGTTTGGCGCACCACCAGGTGCTCGGGGATCTCGATGGGGCCGGTGATGTTCTCCTGGCACGCCGCGGCGCCCGGAAACAGCGCGGCCAGGAAATCATCGGCCTCCATTCGCTGAAACGCTGGCGGGTTCTTCTTGCCACCCCGGAAACGAAGTACCAGCAGGGCACGGTTCAGGTTCCAGCGCCAACGCGACTGAAACATCGGGGCATCGAGCACCGCTTGGCGCAGCACTTCCTCCACCGTGTTGCTATGCAGAAATCGCGGCACGTCTTCGAGCGGGAAACTGTGATGAGGTCCGAGTGAGATGACCAATGCGTCGTCGGTGGCAGCCGCCTGCAACTCGAAGTTGAAGCTCACACAGAACCGTTTGCGCAGGGCCAGACCCAGCGCCCGATTTACCCGGGCGCCGTAGGGCGAGTGCACCACCAGCTGCATGCCGCCGGTCTGGTCGAAGAACCGCTCGAACACCAGGTCGGTCAGGGTTGGCATGACGCCCAGCACCGCTCGACCCACCGCCAGATAGTCGACGATGATCGAGGCCAGGGAGTCATCGATCTGGGCATCAGCCGCGATCCGTTGCTTCGCCTGTTCTGGTCGGCCTAATGCCACAGCATCGTCGACCTTGCTGCGCAGCGACGAGATCTCTTCGCTGAGTTCGAAGGTTCGGGCAGGTGCCTCGCCGGCCCAGAATGGAACCGAGGGTGGCGCGCCACCGGCATCGACGACTCTCACCACACCGGGCTCGATGCGACGGATCATCCAAGAATGGGTGCCGAGAAGGAAGATATCGCCAGCCATCGACTCGACGGCCCACTCCTCGTTTACCGAGCCAATGAAGGTGTCATCGGGCGCGGCGAGCACCCGGAAGTCGCCGATTTCGGGGATAGCTCCCCCTGAGGTGAGCGCGACGAGCCGGGCCCCCTTGCGAGGCCGGAGCTCGCCATTGATCGCATCGTGGTGCAGCCAGGCACCGCGCTGGCCCCGACCGGTGGTCACCCCGTGGCTGACCAGCTCGACCGTCTCGTCGAACAACTCGCGGGTGAGGTGACGAAACGGTCGGGCCTGTCGGACAAGGTCGAAGAGCGCATCGACCGACGTGCCCTCGGCATCGCCAGCGCCCTTTTTGTCGTCTTCATCCTGTCCGGCGACTTCGGCGACGATCTGCTGAGCCAGAATGTCGAGGGGCAGCTCGGGCTGGATGATCTTGTCGAGCCGGCCGCCATGCACCGCCGTGAGCAGCGCGGTGCATTCGATGAGTTCGTCGCGGGTCATTGGATACAGGCGACCCTTGGGTGTGCCAAGGCGGTGGTGATTGGCACGCCCCACCCGCTGAAGGAAGGTGGCGATGCTCCGTGGCGAACCGATCTGGCAAACCAGCTCGACCGGACCGATGTCGATTCCGAGCTCGAGCGATGCCGTCGCGACCAACGCCTTGAGCTCACCCGCCCGAAGTCGGGTCTCCACCCGCAGCCGCCGGTCTTTCGAGAGCGATCCGTGATGGGCAGCGACCCGGCTCGCCGAGTCGGGTCCGCCATCGGGATGCGGTTCTGCGTCGCCGACCGGCCCCTCCCCCATCGCACCCGGACCTTCGAGGATTTCTTCGAGCTGATGCGCAAGGCGTTCGGCCATCCGTCGGGTGTTGACGAAGATGATCGTGGTGCGGTGCTCGCGCACATGTTCGGCAATGCGCGCCAGCACATCGCTCATCTGCTCTGCGGAGGCCACGGCTTCGAGATCGCCGTCGGGAATCTCGATAGCCAGATCGAGCGCCCGCTTGTGTCCCGAGTTCACAATCTCACACGCCGGAGCAGGCCGATCGGTGCCCTCGACCGGCACGCCCACCAACAGCTCGGCGATTTCCTCGATTGGCCGTTGGGTGGCAGAAAGCCCCACGCGCACCAGGGGTGATTTGGTGACATGGTCGAGACGCTCGAGCGTGAGCGCCAGATGCGAGCCCCGCTTGTCGCGGGCCGCTGCGTGGATCTCGTCGACGATGACCGTATCGACGGTGCGAAGAATGCCACGACTCTTCCGGGCGGTGAGGAGCAGGTACAGCGACTCGGGAGTGGTAATGACGAAGGCCGGTGGCTTGCGCAGCATCTTGGCCCGCTCGCTGCTGGTGGTGTCGCCGGTGCGGACCCCGACCCGCAGATCGGGCGAGCTCATCCCCAACTCGGCGGCCACGATCGCGATCTCTTCGAGCGGCCGGGTCAGGTTCTGGGCGATATCGACGGCGAGCGCCTTCAGCGGCGACACGTACACGACTCGGGCGACCGTGCTGACCGCCCGCCCAGCCATGTGGTCGCGGTACAGCCGGTCGATACACATAAGGAACCCGGCAAGGGTCTTGCCCGAACCGGTCGGAGCGGCGACCAGGGTGTTTCGCCCAGCCGCTATGTGAGGCCAGGCATCGGCCTGAGGGGCCGTGGGTCCGTCGGGAAATCGCCGGTCGAACCACAGCTGCACCGCCGGGTGAAACGACCGGCCATCGGGCGGAGCATCAACCGGGCAAGCCGGTACCTCCGGTTGAAATAGCGACTGTTGAAAGTCGAGATCGGACTCAAGGATGGCCATCGTGTGACCCTACGCAAGGGGTATGACAGCGAATCTTCGGTCGCCGGGCGCCCGGCCCGGAATCAGGTCAGTTGACCTCGCGACACGAGCGTGCGGTTTCGCTTTCCTGGCACACGTCGCGACCCGGGCCGCCTCGGCTGGTGTCTTCATCGAACCCGCCGAACAGCAGGTCCCGACCATTGCCCCCGAAAAGTCGATCGTTCCCGGTGCCACCGCCGAGGAAGTCAGCACCGCCGCCCCCACGGAGCCGATCGCCGGCATAGCCGCCCAACAACGTGTCCGCTCCTCCTCCGCCGTTCAGGAAATCTCGACCGGAAGAGCCTTCGAGGAAGTCGTGGCCCGGGCCGCCGATGAGCTGGTCGTCCCCGGAAGCTCCAAACAACTTGTCGGTTCCACGGCCGCCCAGGAGAATGTCGTCGCCGTCATGGCCCAGCAAGATGTCGTTTCCGCCCCGGCCCTGCAGAACGTCATCGCCACCGAGTCCGCAGATGACATCGTCGCCTCGTGTTCCGATCAACTCGTCGTCACCCTCGGTACCCACGATCGTGCACCCCTCCGCGTTGCCGATCGTCAGGTTGATCCAAGGCACGTAGGTCGAAACCCGCATATAGGCAACGCCATAGGTATCGCTGCCACACTCGGCGCCGAACGAAGCAATGCCGACCTGCTTCACTTCGCCGGTCTCCTCGTCACGCACCGCGAGTGGTCCGCCGCTGTCGCCGAAGCACGCGGAAGCGCGAAGGAGCAGGTCGGCAGCGCACACCATCGATCCTGAATGAAACACCCAGCGCGGATACCGCGAGCACCGCGGATCGTCAGGCCCGGCAAGCACCGGCACCTCGACCTGCTGAAGTACTTCGCCAGCGGGACGTTGCTCGCTCGCGCCCCAACCAACCGCAAGCGCTTCAGCCCCCTCCACCGGGCCGACCTGGTCGGTCCAGAGGGTAACCGGCTGGGCATCGGCGAGCGGCTCGGTCAACCGAAGCAACGCGACATCGTGATCGAAGAACAGACCTTCCTCTTCGAGACGATACGCAGGATGCACAATCTTCTCGGCGACGCTGAGCGCCTCCGACGCATCGCGTTGTTGCTGGTTACTGATCCCGGAGTACAGCAGGAGCTGCTCGGCTGGTGGCTCAACGCAGTGCGCGGCCGTGAGTACCCAGTCGGCCTGCACGACCGTACCGGTGCACGCGTAGAACTCGAAGGGCCCGTCGGTGTGGTACAGCGACACCATGAACGGAAAATCCTCGATGTCCGCCGGCTCGCCGCCCACGATGGTGATCGGATCGTCGGCATCGCTCGAAGCATCGGCCGATGGAGTCAACGCAAGAACACTGAGCACCAGCGAGACCAGAATGAGCGCGATAGCCGCGGTCGCGACTCGCATTCGGTGGGGCAGCAGGCTGGGGGAAGCGTGGAAAATCATCACGCTGCCCGAGGGTACCGCGGCGCTTCCGTGTAGGCCAGAAGGCCTACCTCTGGTTTCAGGCGTGAATGACTTCGATTGGCGGTTGCGCACTCACCATGCTCAGCGGGCCACCCAGCGAGGCGAGATAGCTCTCGAGTTGCTCTGGTCCGTACCCGAATTCGTCGATCAACATCGGGGCTGGCGCACATAGCTGCACGGCGAGTCGGATCAGGCGAGGGTCGGCTTCATCGCCCCCGCTGGCCACGAGACAGGCGTTAAACAGCTTGGCGCACTCGTCCGTGACACACGCGGTGGTGCTGGCAACGGTGAGTGCCGGATTGTCGATGATCCATTGCGCAAGAGTTGCGAGACCATCCCGGGGACTGGCCGGCTCGGCCTCTTCAATCACGCCCAACAACGATTCGAGCGCTAGCACCCGCACGCTCTCGACGATCGCATCGAAGTTGGGAAAGTGCACATAGATCGCGGCCGGCGACAGAAAGCTCCGTGCGGCAATCTGGCGGACCGTGGGCAAGGGGCCACCGGACTCGATTATGAGCTCCATCGCCGCCGCCGCTATTTCGTTGGATCGCTCCGACATGACGAAAGGTTGGCAGAACAGACGCGAGGCAAAGCACTGAACGACGATTAGTTTTCCAAGAGCACCGATTTTTGTGGTTTTCGAAGACTATTCCGGCGCACCCACTGGGAACTTTGTGAACAACCTGTCGCTATTCTTTCATTATTCTTACATTATTTTTTTCATTATTTTTCCATTGTTTTTCGGCCATTTTCCCACCGATTTCTCACCCTTAGCAGGTCCGAAGGAACGCCCCTGGACCGGTTCGCGAAATTGCGCGAACTCGCCTCAGCCATGCTGAACTGGAAGCGATGACCACCAGCCAACCGCTTCGTGACCTACGCGTTCTCGACCTGGCCGACGAGTTCGGCGATCTCGCGGGCCGCCTTCTCGCCGACCTGGGGGCCGATGTGGTCCGCATCGAAGCGCCGGGAGGGGCAACATCACGGGACTTCCCGCCGCTCACACCGGATGGCACGAGCCTCTGGTTCGACGCTCGAAACACCGACAAACGCGGCCTTCAACTCGACCTCACCACCGATGCCGGGACCGCCGACTTTCTCAAGCTTGTCGGCGGGGCCGATGTCGTGATCGACAACGGCAACCTCGACGCCGAAGCGTTGCTGGGCCAGCACCCATCGCTGATCATCTGCTCGGTCACGCCATTCGGGCTCACCGGTCCCTACCGCGACTTTGCCGCAACCGATGATGTCGTGTTCGCGCTCTCGGGAAACCTCTCGACATCGGGGATCCCCGAAAAGCCGCCGCTTTTCATGCCCGGCTCGCCCGCTACCGATGTGGCGGGGGTCGCGGCCGCCTATGCCACCTGTGTCGCGCTATGGCAGCGGCGTCGCACCGGAGAAGGCCAGCAACTCGATGTGTCAGCCGTCGAAGCCCTGGCGCAGATTCACACCTGGGGACTTTCGAACACCAGCTCCATCATCAACGCCGACGGCGATCCCACAAACAGCAACTCACGCAACGGCACCAGCCCGATGTACCCGAACTTCGCCACCACCGATGGCCAGGTGCGTTGCGTGACCATGGCACCCAAGCAGTGGTTCGCTCTGTATGAGTGGATGGGAAAGCCGGCCGGATTCGAGTCCGAAGAGTGGGGCCAGATCTTCTTCCGCTTCATGAATCTCGACGTCCTCAACCCGGTGATCGCCGAGCATTTTGCGCCGCTCACCATGCTCGATGCCGCCGAAGAAGCGCAACGCCGCGGAGTGGTGGCTACGCCGATGCTCGCACCGGCCGACCTTCTGGCCAATGGCCACTACCTAGCCCGTGAGACCTTTACCGACATTGCGGTCGGCGCCAGCGAAACCGAGAACGGCGACGGTTCTGAAAACGAAACCGCCACGCTGGCCAGCGGCTATTTCCTTATCGACGGCGAGCGCGTCGGGCCATCACGACCCGCGCCCGCACTCACCGATGCTGTTGACGCTGCGCCCATCGATTGGCCCCGCCGCGACGAACCAACCCCTGCCCCCGATGGTCAGCAGCCACTCGCCGGGGTGCGAGTGATGGACTTTGGGCATGGAGGCGTCGGCGTCGAATGCGGTCGGATGTTCGCCGAATACGGTGCCGACGTCATCAAGATCGAGAGCCGCACGTATCCCGACTTCATTCGGATCGTGCTCGGGGGCGAGATGACCCCGTCGTTCGCCTCATCGAGCCGATCCAAGCGGAGTTTCGGCGTCAATCTCAAGACCGAACGCGGGCGCGAGATCCTTCTCGAGCTCGCCAAGACCGCCGATGTCGTCGTCGAGAACAACTCGACCGGCACAATGGAGCAGCTCGGCCTGGGCTTCGAGGACTTTCGGGCTGCGAACCCGGAGCTGGTGATGGTCAGCAGTCAGCTCATGGGAAGCACCGGCCCTTACGCCCATTGGTCCGGATACGGGCCCACCATTCAGACCGCAGGTGGCCTCAGCTGGCTCTGGGCGTTCGACGATGGCGAGGATCCACCCGGCACCAACGCGATTCATCCCGATCACCTCGCCGGGCGCGTGTGTGCGCTTGCCGCATTGGCCTCGATGCTCGACGGCGGAGGTCGCCATTGCGAGGTCGCGCAGGTCGAGGCGCTCATCAACACCCTCACCGATATCGTCGGGCAGGAGTCGTTGACACCCGGGTCCGCAACCCGACAGGGGAACGACTCCGGCCGAGGCGCTCCCTGGGGGGTCTTCCGGTGTGCCGAGGGTGCGGAAGGATCCGGAGGCACCGAGAACTGGGCTGCGGTTACCGTCGCATCGGACCAGCAGTGGCTGGCACTGTGCGAGCTGATGGACCGAGCTGACCTGGCGGCAGACCCCACGCTCGGCACTGCTACAGGGCGCGTCGCCAACCGAGACCGATGCAATGAGGCGGTGGCCGAGTGGGCTGTCGACCTCGATCGCTACGAAGTCATGGAAACCGCGCAGGAGGTGGGAGTACCGGCCGCCGCCATGCTCAGCGCCGTCGACCAGCTGCAGAATGCTCACTTCGCCGAACGCGGCTTCCTGGCCCACATCGTGCAACCCGATCACGAGCCGCCCAACCTGACCCTGGCCGGACCATGTTTCCGGGGTAGCGCAATGCCCGAGCCCGTGGAGGAGAAAGCGCCACGCATCGGTGAACACACCCGTCAGATCTGCGTCGAAGACCTGGCGATGTCAGCCGAGGCAGTCGAAGAGCTCATCGCGGAAAACATCCTCGAGATCTCCGAGGCATCAAACGACACCGCATAATGCCGGCTACAGAGTCTCGGCTACAAAGTGTCGGGCTACTCCTGCCAGCCGCGGCTGACGTGCTCAAGCCACCAGTCGGGAACGTTGTCGGTGATGTTCGCGATGTTTGAGTAGTCGTGCCACTTGATGATCTTGCCGTCGTGCAGCTCAAAGATCGAGACGTAGGGATGCCGCAGGATCTCGCCGGTCGGGAACCGCCACTCCTCCATGTGTTCGGTCACCACGGCATTGCCCTCGGCAAAGATCCGCTGCGGGTGGTGGATGTAGTCCTCGAGAGGCTCGAGCCCCAGCCGAAGCATCTGGATCACCGCCACCGGTCCGTGTGAGCCATCGCCCGGCGCCCCGATGTCGTCGTAGTGCACATCCTCATCGAGGAAGGCGACCATGGCATCCCAGTCGCGGGCGAAATGGGCGGCCCAATAGTCGGCGACGATGGCCCGGTTCGTTTGGGCGGAATCGGGTTCTGGCGTATCTGCAACAGGCATGGGTCCAGTTTTGCACACCCACCGGCCAATCGGCGCGGGTTGGGAACCCGAGATGCTTCATGCTGGAATCAGCCCATGGGTACTGCTGATGGGTCAGGCGTATGAGTGAAGATCTCCGAACGTACGTGGCCGACGTCGGCGACCAGGCCCGATCGTTCAAGGTTCACGGATTCGTTCGGTCGGTCATCCGAACACTGGGGTTTCGCTACTTCCGGGTCGAGGTCATCGACGGACATCATCTCAACACGCCGGGTGCGACGATCATTGCGCCGGTGCATCGCAGCAACCTCGATAGTCCCCTCGTGGCTGGAGCCTGTGAACGGCGATTTCGGGTGCTGGCCAAGGAATCGCTCTTCGCAAACAAACCGGTTTCTTGGTTTATCGCAGCTCTCGGGGCATACCCGGTCGAGCGAGGGGCCGCCGACCGCGAGGCAATGCGTGTCATGCGCGGGTTCCTCGATCGGGGCGACGCGCTGCTGGTGTTTCCCGAGGGAACCCGTCAGGAGGGCGACATGATCGGCGAGATTTTCGATGGCACGGCGTTTCTGGCGTCCAAGGGCAAAGCCAAGGTCATCCCGGTAGGAATCGCCGGCACCGGTGAGTCGATGCCCACAGGCACAAAGCTCCCCAAGCGGACCCCGGTGGTCATGGTGGTCGGCGAACCGCTCGATCCGCCCGGCGCCGACGGCAAGCGGGTGCCGCGAAGTGCGCTCGCCGACTTCACCGATCAGATCCGCGACGCACTGCAAGCCGTCCTCGACGACGCGAACGAGCGATCCCGAGCCCGCTCCTAGACGGACGACCCGCTCCGCTGCAGCACGACAAACGGAGTCCCGTTGCCGGCCCAGTACGCGCAGGCTTCCTCGGTGATCTCGCGTCCGGTCGCGCTCCACGGTTCGTCAGCGAAGACCAATTCGACAAGTACGACATAGCCGTTGGCATGAAGCCAGGAGAGGTCGGTGAGCGCGTCGGCCAGGGCATCCCAGTTGTGCCCAAACGTGTCGGGGAACGCGCCGGCATCACACCACGCCTGAAGGTAGCTGGCCTTGTCGGCAATGGCTGATCCGTCGAGCGCCAACAGCCTCCAGCCGGCCGCTCCGGCTCGTGACGCCAGATCCTCGACCGATTCGCTTCCCTCGTAGTCGACGCTTCCATTGGGCACGCGGCCTTCGAGTACGTCGTCGAAGTCCGTGATGGATTGTGGGTGTTCAGAGGAACTCATGGCAGGCGTTGTCTACCAGTCCGCGATCTCAGAGAAGCTCTCGTAATGCGTATCGGTGTAGTACAGCTCGCCGCCGCTGCCGCCGACGATACGTCGTGCGCCTCGGTGGTCGAGGCCGGGCGTGTCCACGGTGAACTCGCGGTAGTAGCCAATGTCGTAGTCGGGCAACAGGCCCTCGCGGTTCTGAAACGTCGATCCGTCCTTGTCGTAGGGGTACGGGCCGTTGTCGTCGATGAGGATGAGCGTGTCGATCGCCTCGTCGGGCAACTCGTCGATGAAGATCAGGGGAAGCCCGCTCTGGGACTCAAAGGTCTCGGCACTGTTTTCGTCAGCACTGTTTTCGTCAGCACTGTTTTCGGAGGTTTCCTCGC
>CAZGVQ010000004.1:0-6182 GCA_964529355.1 uncultured Acidimicrobiales bacterium | reverse complement strand
GCACTGTTTTCGTCAGCACTGTTTTCGTCAGCACTGTTTTCGGAGGTTTCCTCGCTCGACTCCTGAGTCGTCGGCTCCGCTCGCTCCTCGGTACGTACCTCGGTTGCGGTTTCCGCATCGGCCGACCCAAGCACGTACCCGCCAAACGCTGCGGCGATCACGATCAGTAGCAGGCCGATCATCTGGCCCATGTTGTTCTTGTTCACCAGACCGAGGATAGAAGGCGCGCGGTGCAGATCCGCCGCAGCGGCGTCGGTACACTGCAATGCTTGTGCTGACCGCATCATCGCTTTCCAAGGCCTTTGGCGCCCGCGTGCTCTTCGACGACGTCAGCCTGCAGCTGTCGCCGGGCCGCCGGGTAGCGCTGGTCGGCGGCAATGGCATGGGTAAAACCACGCTCCTCGAGATCGTCGTTGGGCAGAGCAACCCCGACTCCGGAGAAATCCACCGCTCGAAGGGCCTCCGAGTGGGGTACCTGCCCCAAGAGATCGCAACCGAGGCCAAAGGCACCATCCTCGAAGAGGTTCTTACCGGGGCCGAACACATCACGCACCTGGCCGATCAGCTCCACGCGCTTGAGGAACGCCTCGGCACCACCGAGGGTGACGAGCAGGCCGAAGTCATCGAGCAATACGGTGAGGCACAGGCCCGCTTCGAGCAGCAAGGCGGCTACGCCATCGAAGCCCAGGCCCACCGCGTGCTCGCCGGACTCGGCTTTGCCGAGGAAGATGCCGGTCGACCGGTAACCGACTTGTCTGGTGGGTGGAGAATGCGGGTGGCACTGGCCAAGCTTTTGTTGGCCGACCCGGATGTCCTGGTGCTCGATGAGCCCACCAACCATCTCGATATCGACAGCGAAGCGTGGCTCGAGGCGCACCTTGCCGAATGGGCCGGGGCGTTGTTGTTCGTCAGCCACGACCGCGACTTCATCGACGCCATCGCCAACCGGGTTCTCGAACTCAGCAACGGCGGCATCGCCGAGTACGTCGGTGGGTTCGCCGAGTTCATCGTCGAGCGCGAGGAACGCCTGGCGATCATCGAGGCAGCGGCCGCGAACCAGGCCCGCAAAGTGGCCCAGGTCAACAAGTTCGTCGAGCGGTTCCGCTACAAGGCCACCAAGGCCCGCCAGGTACAGAGCCGCATCAAGACCCTCGAAAAGCTTGAGGCCATCGAGGTTCCCACCGCCAAAGAGCTCAAAGCCAAGTTTCAGTTTCCCGAGCCGCAGCGATCATCGCGTATCGTCGTGCAACTCGAAAACGTCAAGGCTGCATATGGCGAAGACACACCAATCCTCGATGGTGTCGATCTGGTTATCGAACGCGGCCGAAAGGTCGCGCTGGTCGGCCCAAACGGCGCCGGCAAGACCACGCTGGTAAAGGTGATCCTCGGCCAGCTTGAACCCACCGGCGGCACGGTGGCCATCGGAGCCAACGTCGACGTCGCACAGTTCGCCCAGCTTCAGGCCGACGAACTCGACCCCAAACAGACCGCCTGGGCAGCGTTTCGCGACGGTCTACGCGAGGACGGCCGCAACCTTCGCACCCTTCTGGGCTCCTTCGGCTTCCCCGGCGATGCCGGCGACCGGCTGGTGGGCGACATGAGTGGCGGCGAACGAACCCGTTTAGCCCTGGGCAAAACCATGGCCGACCCGGTGAACCTGCTGGTTCTCGATGAGCCAACCAACCATCTCGACCTGGCCAGTTGCGATGTTCTCGAGGACGCACTTATCGCCTACCCCGGAACCCTGTTGTTGGTCACCCACGACCGCCACCTCATCCGCTCGGTGGCCGACGCGGTCATCGAGGTACGCCACGGTCGAGCCACCTGGCACGAAGGCGTACCCGACCGGGTCCTCGCCCCCGAAGGCTCGATGACGTCACGAGCCGATCAGCCCCAGGGAAAGCCGGCGGACACGAAACCAAAGCCTGCAGCTGCGAAGCCAAAGCCAGCGACCAACAAACAAAAGCCCAAGTCCACGCTCAGCAACAATGAGCGCCGAGAACTCGGGAAGCAGATCAGCGCCGCCGAGCGGAAGTGGGAAAAGGCCGAACAACATGTGGCCGAACTCCAGAACCAGCTCGGCGACCCTGCCACCTACGACGATCCCGACCTCACGGCAAGGCTGGTCGCCGAGCACGACGTGGCCAAGGATCTCGCGGCCGAACATATGGCCACCTGGGAAAAGCTGAGCGACCGCCTCGACCAGTAGCCTGCAACCTATGGAGTTCGACGGCCCATCCTGGTTCAATCGCTCGCTCGACACCCCCGGCGAGCAACGCACCGTGGAGGTTGAAGGCACGCCCATCAACTACTTCACGTGGGGCACCACAGGTGCACCCGGTCTGGTGCTCATCCACGGTGGTGGCGCCAATGCTCACTGGTGGACCTACCTGGCACCCGAGTTCGCCGACGAGTACCAGGTCGTCGCGATGGACCTTTCGGGCCATGGCGACAGCGGCTGGCGCGACGAATACTCGCTCGACACCTGGACCAACGAGGTCGTCGGGGTTATTGAAGACTCAGGCATGGCGCCGAAGCCCATCGTGGTCGGACACAGCATGGGCGGCTTTGTCACCATCGTCACCGCCGCGAACCACTGCGAGAAGATCGGCGGCGCGGTGGTTCTTGACTCACCGGTGTCCAAACCCGACCCCGAGGTCGAGCAGGGCCGGCGCGGTACTGATTTCAAAGACCCGAAGGTGTACCCGACTCGCGAGCTGGCCACCGAGAAGTGGCGCACCGTTCCGGCGCAGAAGAACTACGAGCCCTACATCAAGACCTATGTGGCGTGGAACTCGCTACGTGAGGTCGACGATGGCTGGACGTGGAAATTCGACCCCCGACTGTTTCTGCCAAAACGCTCCGAGCCGGGCCGGGTCCTGGGCAACATCACCTGCCGAGTGGCGGTGTTTCGCACCGAGTTCGGGCTGGTCACCGACGAGATCGGCAAGTACATGTACGAACAACTCGGCCGGGTGGCACCTGTGATTCTTCTCCCCCAGGCCGGTCATCACATGATGCTCGACCAACCACTGCTGTTACTCACCGGCCTCCGTACCCTTCTCGCCGACTGGGAGCACTCCGTTCCCTTTACCCGAGACTGATCGCATGGCAGACCCGGGGCGTTCGCTCGATGAGCTTGCAGCCGCCGACAACGCGGCGCGTACGCTCGGTGTCGTCGTGGTTGAGGCGCGCCCGGGAAGCGTCGAGGTGGGCCTCACCGTCACCGAGTCGATGCTGAACTTCGGTGGCACCTGCCACGGAGGCGTGCTGTTTCAGCTGGCCGATACCGCGATGTCCTACGTCAGCAATCAGGATCGCTCGATGTCGGTCGCGACGGCCGCGAACATCGATTTTGTGTCGCCCGCCGTCAAGGGCGACGAGCTCCGAGCTGTCGTCACGACCACGCTCGATGGCCGCAACGCGATACACGACGGCACCATCACCGTCGACGACCGGGTCATTGCGCTGTTTCGAGGCAAGACCCTGCGTCTGAAGTAGCTAGGCGAACTCCGAGCCGAGGTAGGCCGCAATTACGGCCGGGTCCTTCTGCACGACCTCAGGCGTACCGATGGCGATCTTCTGTCCGAAGTCCAGCACCATGACGCGGTCGGCGATATCCATCACCAAGCCCATGTCGTGCTCGACCATGATCATGGCGATGCCGAGTTCATGGCGGATATCGAGGATGAACCTCGCCATGTCCTCGGTTTCTTCCTGGTTCATGCCGGCCACGGGCTCATCGAGCAACAGCAGCTCGGGTTCCATGGCCAGTGCTCGACCAAGCTCAACCCGCTTCTGAATACCGTAAGGAAGCAGCGCTACCGGTGACTTTCGCCAGCTCTCGATCTCAAGGAAGTGGACGATGTCCTCGACCTGGCGGCGATTGATCATCTCTTCCTTCTTGGCGGCGCCGAACCACATTGCGCCCGCGAACCACGACTTCTCCATCCGGATATGGCGACCGAGCAACAGGTTGTCGATAACCGTCATGGCCGGAAACAACTCGATGTTCTGAAAGGTCCGCGCGATACCCAGTTCAGCGATCTTGTCGGGCCGGTGACCCATGATCGAGTTGCCCTTCCAGTGGATATCGCCCTCCTGGGGGCGATACACCTGGGAGATGGTGTTGAAGATCGAGGTCTTGCCCGCCCCGTTGGGGCCGATGATCGAGAACAGTTCGCCGTCGTAGACGTCGAATCCCACGTCGTTGATGGCGGTCACGCCACCGAAACGCAGCGTGATGTCCTGTACTTCAAGAATGGTGTCCATTGGTTTCGCGATCTCGTCGTGGTCGCTCATGAAAGCCAACGCTTCCGGCGCTTGTAGTGCTTCACGTCTCGGAAACTCTTCCGTTCGCCGGACTCATCGGTGTGAAGGCCAAGATAGAACTCCTGGACGTCTTCGTCGTTCCGGAGCTTCTCGGCATCGCCGTCCATGACGATCTTTCCGGTTTCCATGATGTACCCGGAGTTTGCGATGGACAGCGCCATCATGGCGTTCTGCTCGATCAGCAACACCGACGTGCCTTCGCTGTTGATGTCGAGGATGACATCGCGTACCTGCTGCACCAGCAGCGGAGCGAGACCAAGCGATGGCTCGTCGAGGATCATCAGCTCGGGTTCGGCCATCATCGCCCGACCAATGGCCAACATCTGCTGCTCGCCACCAGAGAGGTAACCGGCCGTTTGGTCGTGCCGTTCAAGGAGCACCGGGAACAGCTCCATGATGCGGTCGTAGTTCTTCTTCTCGTTGGCCCGGTTGGTGAAGGCACCGGTGGCCAGGTTCTCATCGATGGTGAGCTCCGCGAAGATCCGCCGCCCTTCCATCACCTGAGAGATCCCTTCGGCCACGATTGCCGAGGGCTTGTCTTTGAGAATGTCGCGACCCTTCCAGGTCACACTGCCCTTGGTGGCTTGTCCTTCGTGGACACCCAACAGGCCGGTCACCGCCCGCGATGTGGTGGTCTTTCCGGCACCGTTCGATCCGAGCAGTGCCACGATTTCGCCATCGGGCACTTCGATCGAAAGGCCGCGTAGAACGAGGATCACCTCGTTGTAAACAACCTCAAGATTTGCAACTTCGAGCACAGGCCCCCCAAACGGTTATGTGCGGTGATTCTCTGTAGTTCTTTCTTGATTCTCTCTTGACTGCAGTGCTGGCTGCCGGTGGGCGCCTGCCCCGGGGAAGTAACGGGGGCAGGCGCCACACTCAGCGAACCAAGGAGCGTCTAGCTACTCGGCGTGATGCACGGTCCGTCGAACACGTGGTTCTCGGCGACCGAACCGGTGAAGAACCGCTCGATCGGAACCATTCCGGTTGAGCCAGGCTCCTCCGGGGTGTACTCGCTCAGCGACCGCAGGTCGAAGATCGATGCATCGACATCGTAGATCCAGCTCGAACGCACAACGGCTTCGTTGTAGTCGTTCGGCCAGGCCTGTGGCTCCTGAAGTCCACCGAAGTCGACCTCAAGACCCGACGTGGCAAGCTCCACCATGTTGGCCCGAGTGAGGTCACCAGCGTCGATGGCGTTGGTGATTAGCGTCTCGGCCATGATGCCCTCGACCCAACCAGTGACGTACTGGTCGGAGATGGGGAGTTCTGGACGACGCTCGGTCATCGCATCGACGATTTCCTGAGCAGCAGCGGTTTCGCCGCCCCAGACATCGTTGTAGCCCGACTGGAAGTAGAACTCGTCAAACTCGCCAGCGAAGTCACTGGTGAGCATCACGGGGTAGCTGAACGACGGGCCGTTTCCAGACCACACGCCCTCAAAGCCCTGCGAAACCGAGTTACCGAAGATGTCGAGAAGCTCACCTGGGGTGAGGGTGGTCCAGACGATGTTTGCGCCGGAGCTGGTGAGCTCGGCGATAACACCGGTACGGTCGTCACCGGCGACTTCGCCGGAACCGTCGTAGACGACTGGAATACCCAGTTCTTCGGCCGCGATGAGGGCGCCGGCTGAACCGTCTTCGCCGTACTCACCGGGACGACCGATAATCGCGAGCTGCGGGTCATCGACCTGGCCCGAAAGCCACTCGACGCCGTTCATCGACTCGATGCAGTACGTGGTGCCCTTCTCAAGGATGGTTGCACCGAATTCCGGGTCTGGCCACAGTGATGCCCAGCTCAGCGGAATGACCAACATGTTGTCTTCGGCAGCGTCCTCGGCGATCGCGGCG
>CAZGVQ010000003.1:0-24521 GCA_964529355.1 uncultured Acidimicrobiales bacterium | reverse complement strand
ATTTCGGGGCGTATCCGTTCTCGGTCCAACTCGCACGCGAGCTAGCTCGCCGAGATCACACCGTGCGGTACGTCTATCTCGACGAACCGGGCAGTGTGCGAGGCGAGGTGCGGATGAAGCCTGGCGATCCGGCGAACTTCACGAGCATCGGGATCGCAAGCCCCTCAGCTGAACATCGGAAGTCGCTCGCGCGACGGGTAGTCCATGACTGTCGCTACGGCGCTCTTCTGGTGGATGAGACGCGGGCGTTCCAACCCGACCTCGTACTTTCAGCAGACTGCCCCATCTTCAGCCAGTCGATGGTCAAGTCGGCATGCCAGGAAAGCGGAGCCACCTTTGTTTTCTGGCTTCAAGACCTCTTCGGACTGGCGCTCCAGGCCGTGATCAGTCGTCGAAACAAGCCTCTCGGCCGGCTTCTCTCGAAGCCAGCGCGAGTCTTTGAGAACCGGATCCTCCGAACGAGTGACCAGGTTCTTGCCATCTCGCCGTCGTTCGTCGATTACGTCCGCGACTTCGCAAAGCCCGACGGCGACGTTCACCTGCTGCCGAACTGGGCACCTCTTCCTCCGGTTTCACTCACCGAGGACACCACCAAGGCGGACCGATGGGGGGCCGCTCAGGGACTGCCCGACGGACCGCGGCTGCTGTACTCGGGAACCCTCGGCCTCAAGCACGAACCATCGATCCTTTCGGACCTGGCGATCCACCTCCAAGCGACCGGCGGTCACGTCGTGGTGGTCAGCGAAGGAGCGGGACGCGAGCACCTCGAAGAAATCAAGAGTCGTCAACGCATCCCCAACCTCTACCTCCTCGACTTTCAGCCGATCGGCGATGTTCCTGCCGTCCTGGAATCAGCGGACGTGCTGCTGGCCATCCTCAACGAGGACGCTTCGAAGTTCTCGGCCCCGTCAAAAATTCTCTCGTACCTGTCCGTAGGCCGGCCGGTGCTGTGCGTTATGCCCAGCGACAATTTCGCGGCCGAGGTCATCGCCAAAGCCGGGGCGGGTGTCACCGTCTCGGCTACCGACCGGACCGAGGTGTGTGAGATCGCCGAGCGGCTGATCAGGCGGATCGACCTTCGAGAAAAGATGGGCCAAAACGGCAAAGCGTTCGCAGAACGCGAGTTTCAAGTCGACCGCATCGCCGACCGAATGCTCGCCATGTGCGGCGCCGACGATGCCGTCGTAGATCTTCAAGCGGCGGAGATCCCGACTACCAACCACCGGAAAGTCTCTCCACAGTCATGAAATCAGCCGAAGTAGTCGCCGAAGAAGCGACAGGCACCAGTAACGCTGGAATTCACGTATTCGACATCCTCGAGCTCAGCAAGAACCGCCTCGGCGGCGGTAGTCCGTTTGCTGGATTCGAGGCCGCCTTGGCCCCGCTCATTCATGATGTCGCGGCTACCGGACGGATCCTCGAAGTCGGCGGCGGACGCAGCCCGCTAGGTCCCGGCATGGGTGTCTCGAACAGTCAGCTCACCGTGAACGACGTGTCCCAAAAGGAGTTGGACTTCCTGCCGAGCGATACGACAACCGCGTTGTTTGACATTGCCCAGCCAAGTCACATTCCGGCAGATCTGCACGGCCAGTTCGACCTCATCTATTCGCGGTCGGTGTTCGAGCATGTCTCGTCGGTCGAGTCTGCGATGCAGTCCACCCATGCGCTGCTCCGTCCGGGCGGCAAAGCCATTCACTTCTTCCCGACCTTGTTCGCCACTCCTTTTGTCGTGAATCGAATTCTGCCGTTCGATGCAACGAGATCGCTCGTGAAGTTTTTGATCGGGGACTCCTACGAGCGATTCCCCGCTCACTACGCCGGCACCTGGATCACCCGGAAGAACGTCGAACGCTGGGAACGAATTGGTTTCCGCCGCGTGGCTCCGATCCAGTTCTTCGGCCACTCGTACTTCCGGCGCTTTCCTCCAATCAGCAAGGCGGCCGCTCGGTTCAACCAACTCGCAGAAGACCGGAAGATGTCAGCGCTCGGCGCCTTCGTCTATCTGTGCGTCGAAAAGTAGAGAAGAAAGCAAGAAGAGAGACAACAAGATGGTCAACTCCCCCAAAATCGCTGCGTTGCTTCCCATGCGCCACAACAGTGAGCGAGTGGTCGGCAAGAACTACCGCCGCCTCGGCGACGCTCCGCTGTTTCACCATGTCGTGCGTACGCTCCTCGCTGCGCCATCGATCGACGAAATCATCATCGATACCGACAGCCCAACGATCAAGACCCAGTGCGCCGAGCACTTTCCGACCGTTCGGATCGTCGATCGTCCAATCGACCTGACCGACGGCGAAATTCCGATGAATCGGATCATCCAACACGACCTCGATCACACCGACGCCGACGTGATCCTCCAGACCCATTCGACCAACCCCTTCCTCACCACCGACACCATTGAGAAGACGATCGAAACGTTCTCGAGCGAAGCCGATGTCGATTCGGTCTTCACGGTCACCCGGCTTCAGCAACGACTGTGGAAACACGACACCATTCCGGTGAACCACGACCCGAAGGTCCTCCTTCGTACCCAGGACCTCGAACCGCTCTACATCGAGAACTCCTGTGTCTTTGTGTTCTCGCGTGAGCTGATCGTCGAAACGGGCTGCCGCATCGGACCAAATGCCCTCATGGTCGAGATGGACGCAATGGAAGCAATCGACATCGATGAAGAGTCTGACTTTCAGCTGGCCCAGGCACTCTGGTCCGCACGCAACGACGAAATGACGCTGGCATGAAGGTCGCCGTCACCTGTGGACACCTCCAGCGCGACATCGACGCGTACCGCGACCGGTTTACCGACGCTGGACTCGAAATCGTCCTCCCCGATATTCCCGGGCAAGAGCTCGCCGGCCAGGAACTCATCGACGCGATGGCGGGTATTCGGGGTGTCATCGCCGGCGACGACCAGTTCGATCGGGACGTCCTGTCGCAACTTCCCGAACTCAAGATGATCTCGAAGTGGGGAATCGGACTCGACGGCATCGATCGTCCGGCCGCAGCCGAGCTCGGCATCGGTGTCACCAACACGCCAGGGATGTTCGGCAACGAAGTCGCCGAACAGGCCTTGGGTTACCTCATTGCACTCGTACGCGGACTTGTCTCCGTCGACCGCGAAGTTCGAACCGGTGGCTGGCCGAAACCGGTGGGCAGATCACTCGACGCGCTGAGCGCAGGAGTGCTCGGCCTGGGAAACATCGGCCGAAGCCTGGTCGAGAAGCTTCAGTTGCTCGGTCTCGACGTCGCCGGCTCAGATCCGTCGCCCGACGCACAGTCGTGGGCTGCCGAGGCCGGAATCGACATATTCGAACCCGCCGAACTTGTGACCGGTCGCGATGTCCTGTTGATCACCTGCCCGCTCAACGAACACACCAAAGGCCTGGTCGACGCCGATCTCATTCGTCGTATGCCTGCCGGGTCATGGCTCGTCAACGTTGGACGTGGCCCCGTTGCGGTGGGCGCCGATGTTGCCGACGCAATCGAATCCGGTCATCTCGCCGGTGTAGCGCTCGACGTCTATGAAGCCGAGCCGCTTGTCGACGAACGCCTGCGGCAGCTCCCCAATTGCATCCTCGGATCGCATAACGCCAGCAACACCTACGAAGCATGTCATCGCACGCATGCGCAATCGATTGAGAACCTTCTGAAAGGACTCTCCCTATGAGATCCCAACGCGTCGTCGTCACCGGTTCGAGCGGTGCAATCGGCAGTGCAACCTGTCAGGCATTTCTCGCTGATGGATGGTCGGTTGTCGGCCTCGATCGAGTACCTCCCGAGGGTGGACTCGTTGGTCGCATCGAATACTACGAGTGCGACCTGTCGGACTCTGCGGCCATCGCCAATGTGATGGATCGCATCAAGATCGGTGGGCCCATCGATGCGCTGGTCAACAACGCAGCTGTGCAGGTCAACAAGTCGCTCCTCAACACCACCGATGAAGAGTGGGACCTGGCGATGAACACCAACGTCCGCTCGGCGTTCCTCACCATGCGCGAAGCACACCAGTCGCTCATCGCGTCCGGTGGCGCTGTGGTCAACGTTGCATCAGTGCACGCCGTCGCGACATCAGCCAACGTCGCAGCATATGCAGCCTCAAAAGGAGCGCTCGTCGCCCTCACACGAGCCGCCGCCGTCGAACTCGCGGAAGCCGGTGTTCGGTGCAACGCAATCCTGCCTGGCGCAGTCGACACGCCGATGCTGCGCGATGGCCTGAGCCGCCGACCTCACCCCGATGGCCCCGACGGCAACCTGCTGGTCCTGATCGACCGGACCCCGCTCAAAAGCGTGGCCGACCCGTTCGAGATCGCAGCGTCGATCGTGTTTCTTGCCGATTCGACCAAATCGTCGTTCATCACGGGACAAGCCATCGTCGTCGACGGCGGCGTTACCGCCCGTCTCAGCAGCGAGTAGCGCTAGTCGAAGTTTTCCCAGTACCGGCTGGGTCGAGGTCCAACCTGACCCTGATACTTGCTCTTCAAGTCGCCCGATCCGTACGGACGATCGGCAGCGGTTGTCATCTGCTGAAAGCTGATCTGGCCGATCTTCATTTCGGGGTACAGCGTGATGGGCAGATTGGCCACATTCGACAGCTCGAGGGTCAGCTGACCATCCCACCCGGCGTCGACGAACCCGGCGGTGCTGTGAATCAGCAGCCCGAGGCGACCAAGACTGCTCTTGCCTTCGAGACGCGCAACCAGATCGTGGGGAATCGCGACCCGCTCCGACGTTGAGCCCAGAACGAACTCGCCTGGATGCAGGATGAAGGGCCGCTCGTCGTCAGCCTCGACCAACTCGGTGAGCTCTTCGAGGTTCTGCTTCACGTCGATGACCGGCATCGTGTGATTGCGAAACACCCGGAAGAGCGAGTCGAGGTGCAGGTCGACCGAGGATGGCTGGACACAACTGGGATCGAACGGCTCGATGATGATCTCGCCAGCCTCGACCTTTTCGCGGATTGTTCGATCGGACAGAATCACGGCGCTGACACTAGTGCCGGTTCGTGGTCAGAGCCGACCCAAAGGTGGTGTCCCAGGCGAGTATCGGTTTGGCCAACGCCCTGGCCCAGACCCTAGCTTCACGCGATGGCCACCCGACATGTCCTTCGCACCCAACTCGATCATGCGGCTGATGTCCTGGCCGCGGCGTTCGCTGACGACCCGGTCATGGGTTGGATCTTCCCCGACGCCGAGACCCGCCCGACGCACCTTCGGGCCTTCATGGCCATGGCGGCCGAACGATCCTTGTCGATGGGGCACGCCTACCAGCTCAAAGACGGAGACGGGGTAGCACTGTGGTCGCCACCCGATCTCGCGTTCTACGACGAAGCGGCAGGCACGGCGTTCTACGAAATCGCACTCGCCGCAAACGGCGATCGAACCGAACTGGTGCTTGGTGGCCTGTCGGAGATGGGAGAGCATCACCCCGAGGAGCCGCACTTCTACCTGGCCAACATCGGGGTGGGCCCCAGCTCACAGGGCCAAGGACTGGGCGCCGTGCTGCTCCAGCGGGTGCTCACCACCTGTGATGATGAGGGCCTTGTCGCGTATCTCGAGTCGAGCAATCCTCGAAACGTCTCGCTCTATGAGCGCGCCGGATTCGAGGTCACGAGCGAAATCCAACTTCCCGAAGGTCCGGTCATGCGGCCAATGGTTCGCCAACCGCAAGTAGGAATGCAATGACCCGCCCATTTCGTTTCGCGATCCAGACCGGCCCGTTTCATGATGTGGCCAAACTCACCGCGTGGGCCCAGCTGGTCGAACGGCTGGGATACGACGAACTCTGGTCGTCGGACCACATCGGCACCGCGTTCGGCCGCAACTCGGTCGATCCCTTTGCCGGGCTGATCGTCGCGGCCAACGCCACCGAATCGCTTCGGGTCGGCCCGTTGGTTTTGAACAACGAATTTTACAACCCAGCGTTGCTTGCCCGCACGGCGATCTCGGTCGATCAGATGACCAGTGGTCGGCTCATCCTTGGCCTTGGTACCGGATACGCACGGGTCGAGCACGACGCCATCGGCATGGACCTGCTGGCTCCGGGGCGCAGGGTTACCCGGTTCTCCGAATCGCTTCAGGTCCTGCGCCAACTGCTCGATACGGGAGCCTGTTCCTTCCAAGGCCAGCACCACGCCATCGAGATCGACGACCTTGGCATCACGCCGCGGCAGAGCCACATCCCATTTCTCATCGGCGGCCATGGCCGACAAGTCGTCGGCCTGGCAGGCCAATACGCCGACATCTTCCAGTTCACCGGGCTCACCCACGCCGCCGACGGAACACCCAGCGGCGGAGGGTTCGGCATCGATGACATTCGCCTACGGGCGCAATGGCTCACCGAGGCGGCTGGCGATCGCGACGCGCACATCGAGCGGTCGGCCCTCGTGCAATACACGGCGGTCGGCGAGGACGCTGCCCCGCCGTCGAAACGCTACGCCGACATCGCCGACAACTCGCCGTTCCTCCTCTCGGGCTCTCTTGAACAGCTGGTCGACAAGCTCGAGCGGCTCCGCGAGGACGTTGGCATCAGCCACTTTGTTGTTCGCGACCCTGAAGGCTTTGCCCCCGTCGTCGACGCCCTGGCCGGTCGCTAGCCCGGATCGCTGTCTATTGGGGCGTGACCCGCAGGATCACATCGTCCCGATTGTCGCCCGAACTCGAGTTGGACGTCGTGATGTAGAGGTCACCGTCGGGTCCGAGCACCGGACTCCGAAGCCGACCAAAGGTTCCGGCTAGTTCGATGGGGATGATCTGGTCGACCAGTTCGCCGGCGTCGTCGAAGAACAACAGGCGAAGCCGGCTGTCCTTGAGGGTAAGCATGGCCAATGCGCCCTCATAGGCGCCCCACTTCTCACCTTCCAGAAAGACTGCGCCACTCGGCGCGACCGTGGGATCACCCGACGACCACCGAGCGGCCTGCGCGTCGGGAAACTTGGCAAAGTCGGTCATCGGGTTGCGCTCTTGTTCGTAGCCCGGAATCTCGGGGGTGAAGCCGGGAATCGGCACCGGGTCCCAGCCGTAATTGCCGCCGCCGACCAGCAGGTTCACCTCATCATCGACATCGGGTCCGTGCTCGACCGACCACATGTCGTCGGTGCCAGGCCGAAGCGCCAGGCCCTGCACGTTGCGATGTCCGTAGGTCCAGATTTTGCGGGTCTGTGGGTTCGCTGAGTCGAGGAACGGGTTGCCCGGGGCTGGTTCACCGGTGAAACGGTCGATCCGGTAGGTCTTGCCCGCAAGCCGGCTGAGATCCTGCGGTGCGCTGCCCTCAAAGGCATCGCCCGAACCAACAACCAGATACCCGTCGCCATCGAATCGTGCCCGACAACCCCCGTGCCCCGGGTCCTGTCGGACCCGCGCCAACGGCTCGCCAATACGGGTGGCCGACCCACCGTCGGCGGACAGCTCCCACGCAACAACCACAATCGAGAAGCGATTGGTCCGCTGACTCTGACAGGTATAGAAGCGTCGATTGTCCAAGAACGCCGGATCGATCACCAGGCTCATCAATCCGGCATTGCCCTCCTCAACCACGTCACTGAGGTCGGCTTGTACCGGTCTGACCTGTCCATTGGTGTCGCGGATTCCAAGGCGACCGGGCCGCTCGGTGAACAGCATCGATCCATCAGGAAGGAAGCCGAGATCCCACGGCGTGTCGACGTCGGCCACGACCTCGCGCACCTGCAGCCGCGGCCCATCGCCATCGATATCGGTTCCGCCAGCGAACTGGAAGAATCCCCGGCAGTTCAGCAGGTCGGTTTGGAACCGTCCGGCCACCTCACAGCTGTTTCCCTGAAGTGTCCCGAGCGAAACGACGGAAGGGTCGGTGGTGGGATGCGATGCACCGTCGATGACGATGCGTTGCACCTTTACGTTCCGGTCGAGTTGGTCCTCGACATAGAGGTCGTTGTTGAACAGCACCCGTACCTGCCCGGGTGCAACCGCTTCGTCGTGTTCATAGGCAAAGCGACTCCACTCCGGCGAACTCGACCAGAAGTTCGGCGATTGCGGCAGTTCGTATCGCACAACGCTCGACCCATCGATCTCGAGGAAGATCTCCTCGGATCCTTCCAAACCGGCGGCATATACCTCCACCGTCGACGGCTCGGCGGCCTCTTCGGGTGGTTCTGGCTGAGCATCATCTGCGCCAAACGCGTAGAAGCCAGAGCACACGAGAGCCTCATCGAAGTTGGCCTTTAGAGGCGAGCAGGATCCGTTGGCCCAGGCGCCGGCCGATATCACCGACGAGGACTCGGCCTGCACCACGGTGCCGCCCAGCTGAAACCAGTCGACGCGAATGTTGCGGTCGACGCCACCGGGGCCAAAGCCATCGTTGCGAAACAGCACCCGCACGTCATCGAGCGAGAACGCCGTCGGGTGGGTGTAGAAGTAGCTGCGGTACTGGGGGGCTGACCAAAAATCGTCGGACTGATGCAGCCGGTACTGACGCATCACCTGGCCGTCGATCTCCACGGCCATAATCTCGTCGCCCGCGCTACCGGTGGCCCGAATCACCAGCTGTGATCCCACCGCATCCTGACCCTGTGCGCCGCCCTCGTCGGCGGTGACCGCGAGAGCCAACAGCAGGCTCAGCGCAACGGCGACCAGGAGCACCACCGTGGGAAACCACTGTTTGAACGAAAAGCGGAGCATTTTCGGATACTACGAAGCACAAGACCGACAACAGCGGATCCTCTCTCCGAGCTTCTCGGTAGGGTGGTAGCGATGCTGATCGCGCAGATCTCTGATCCTCACATCACCGATGACCTTCACGACCTACCGGTCGACCCGCGCATGCGCCTCGACACCGTCATCGAACACCTCAACGCAACAAGTGCTGGTGCACCACCTCTCGACCTGGTAGTCGCCACCGGCGACCTGACCAACTACGGCACGGCCGAGGAGTACCGCCTGCTTCGTAGCCATCTCGAACGCATCGACGCGCGGGTTCTGGTGCTGCCCGGAAACCACGACGATGCCTCACTGATGCGCACCGCCCTCACTGACTACCTGCCCGACACGCTCACCGAGAACCATCTCAGCTACGTGATCGACGACTATCCGATTCGACTCGTCTGCCTCGACACGTCGCTCGTCGGGCACCCCGAGGGCATCTTCGATGACGAACGGGCGACGTGGCTCGATACCAGCCTCGCCGCATCCGATACGCCGACAATGCTCTTTATGCATCATCCGGCGTTCGATTCCGGGATCGAGTGGATGGACGGCATGTCGCTGACCAACAAGGAAGAATTCGCCGAGATCATCAGCCGGCACCCGCAGGTCGGCACCGTGGCGTCGGGACACCTCCACCGCTGCCTCACAACCCGCATCGCCCATGCAGTAGCCACCGGTGCTCCGTCGACCACGCACCAGCTCGCGCTCGATCTCGACCCGAGCCGGGCAGCCCTGTCGTTGGAGCCGGCCGGCTACCTCCTGCATCGCTGGGATGGCGCCACCCTTCTGACACACGCAGTCACGGTGGGCGACTACGAACTTCTGCGCATGGATCATCTGACAGCGCACCCCCCGGAGTAACGCGCTTCCACTCTGCGGAAGCCACTTCGTCATCAGCAAACCAACGTCTAGCCTGCGCGCGATGTTTGGTTTGGTCCGCGATGCGTTTGCCGGAAAGACAACGCTGCCCTACCTCACCGGCGTCGCACTGGTGGTCGGCGCCGGATTCGTCTTCAGTTTCACGGCACTGTTCTTTCGGGCGCTCGATGACGCTACCGACTGGCAATTTCTGTTCTTTCGTGGCGCCGGTGCCTCGGTGATGCTCACCCTCCTGGTGTTCCTGCGTCGCAAGTCACGGCCCGTGCAGCGCGACGCGGTGAACTGGCGGTCACTGCTGGCCGGCCTTCTTCTCGCAACGATGTCGATGCTGTTCATCCTCTCGTTGGCCCGCACCACGGTTGCCACCGCCGTGTTCTTGCAAAGCGCCGCTCCGTTCTCGGGCGCACTCTTTGGCTGGCTGTTGCTCCGCGAGCGGGTCGACATGCGCACCTGGGCCGCTATGGCGGTGGCAATCGTCGGCGTGACGATCATGGTCGGCACGGGTGTGGGCGAAGGCTCCGCATCCGGCATCATCCTGGCAGCGATCCTGCCGGTGCTGCTTGGGCTCTACAACGTCCTGGTCAAAACCGCGAAGGGTTCCGATCCGCTCGTGCCGGCACTTGTGGGCAGCATCATCCTGGTTATCGGAGCGACCATCGTCGCCGTTGGGGGCGGCGGCCTCGACGTCACCGGCCAGGATGCACTTCTCGGCCTCGCGGCCGGTGGATTCCTGCTCGCCGGTGGCTTGCCATTGTTCAATCTGGGCCACATGTCGGTTCCCACCGCCCAGGTGTCCATACTTCTGTTGGTCGAGGTCGTGCTCGCCCCGTTCTGGGTGTGGATCTGGCCGGGCGAGCGGCCGGCCAACGGAATCCTCATCGGTGGCGCCATCGTGCTGACCGCTGTTGTCTGGTTGGCCGTTTCGACGAACGAGCAACCCGCAACTCTGCCTCGCTCGTAACTCCCACATTTACGCTCAAACCGGCTTCAGGAAAGGTCCACGCGCACTTTGTTGTACGATCTCGGTTGTGGGGACGACTGCCGGGTCCGAGAAACGAAAAATCGTTTTGATCGACGATCAGGTGTCCTACGCCGAGGCGCTGGGGCTGGCATTGTCGATGACCCCCGACCTCCAAGTCGCTGGCCAGGCGTCAGATCGACTCGCCGGTCAAGAGATTGTGCTCGCCGCCAACCCCGAACTGGTCGTCACCGACTATCGACTTCCGGGCGCAGACACCGGCATTGCGTGTGCCACCTTTCTCCGCGAGGCCGGCTTTGAGGCCCCGATCGTGATCCTCACCGGCTACCCCGCACCGCAGGTGCTGCGCGAAGCCGCCGGACTCGCCAACATCACGGTGATGTCGAAGGATCTTCCGATTCTCGAGCTCATCGACGGTTTCCGCGAAATGATCGATGGGCATCAACCGAAGGAAACCGGCGCGCCGGGGCCAAAGGTTCAGCTCTCCGCTGGCGAGCTCGAAGTGCTCGAACTTCTCAACCAGGGTGTCGCACCCGCAGATATCGCCGAGCAGCTGTACCTTTCGCTGCACACGATCCGGGCTCGCATCAAGTCGCTACTTCGCAAGCTCGACGCCAATAGTCAGCTCGAAGCGTTAGCCACGGCCACCCGCCTCGGACTCCTCGTTCCGCCTACCTGATCCCGCGAGCACGCAGGTCAGTCGGTAGGGGGAAACACGCTTAGGCGACCCGACGGACCTTCTTCGGTGCGGGTGCATCGCCGAGCTGCGCGGCTGTCGTCGAAAGCAGATCGGCCAGAGTATTGCGGTCGACCTTCGAAGACGCGAGCTGCTGCTCGGTGTCGCGGAGCTTCTTGTCGAACGATGACCGGTTGGCGGCCACTGCCTTCTCGGTCGCATGCTTCAAGGCGTCGAGCGACTTTTCAAACGCCGCGGCAGTTGTCGCGAGATCGGTCTTCAATTCGGAGCTCTCGGCGTTCGCGGCGTCCGCGATGTTGGTCAGCGCCACCTTTCGAGCCGACGATTCCTTTTCGATCTTGGCGTCGAGGCGCTTGTTGACCTGGACCTTGTTCTTGTCGATCTTCTTCTGGGTGGCAGTGATCTCCTTGCGCATCTCGCTACGAATAGCGCCGATGCTGTCGAGAATCATTGCTTCCATTGCATCGAGGCGGCCGTTGATGGCATCGAACTGGTCGCCGAACAGCAAACCCTGAACTCGGCCAAGGTCCCCCTCGGCAAACGCCTTCTCGGGCGTCATCTCGGTTGCTGTGCCGTTCTGCTTGATCTGGGCCTGTGTGCTCATGCTCATCCTTCGGCGCCAAGCCGAACGATATGAGTCGAATGGCCTACAAATCCCTTTTTGTTGCGACCTACGTCACAGGTGCCTTTTTGGGGGCATTTGCTGCACATCCGTTGCCATGCCTGCCAAAACTGCCGATAGCAGTTGGATGGAGATGGTCGACGGAACATCGAACACCCGCCGCGAGGCGGACACCACCAACGCGCTACAAGACCTCCTTCGATTGGCGCGACTATCGGCCGACGCGCCATTCGCGCAGCTGTGCGTCGGCAACGAGGTGCTCGCGTGGTCGAGCGACACCCAACAACATCACCCGACCGGCGACTTCGCCACGATCGCCGAACTCCATCCGGCCAACACCCCCATCTCGATCGACGGAGACTTCGCACCCTGGGCGGCATCGATGCAAGCCGCGCCGCTCACCGGCCCATCCGCTGAAGCAGGCTGGCTCATCGTCGTTGCCGACACCGAGAGCTCCTTCGGACCATCGGTAACCTCCACGCTCGACATCTGCGCATCACTTGCCGAACGCACGCTCGATCGGTCAGAGGAAGCCCACCGACTTGGCGATGTTGGTAGTCAGCTTCGCCAAAGTCAGGCCGACCTTCGACGCAGTGGCGAACAACTCGAAATCTCGAATCGTGAACTCGAACAATTCGCGTATGTCGCATCCCACGAACTCGTGGCACCACTTCGAGCCGTGTCGGTCTATGCCCAATTGCTGGGCCAGATCCTCGCTGGCACCGAGACCGATCCGGCCACCAACCAAAAGGTTGACTCGTGCATCGGCGAGATAACCCGCGGTGTTGGGCTGATGAGTAACCAGGTCCAAAGCCTGCTCGAGTTGTCGAGCATCAACTCCACCAAAACCTCGCCCGAGCCGGTCGAGGCAGACGAGGTGGTGGGCAACGCCCTCGCAACCCTCGCACCACAACTCGACGAAGCCGACGCCCACGTCACCACCGATCAACTCTCGATGATCTATGGCCAGGTCGTCCCGCTCCAGAGCGTGTTCGCAAATCTCATCTCAAACGCCCTCCGCTACCGCCACCCGGATCGAAAGCTGGCAATCCATATCTCATCTGAAGATGTCGGCAGCCATCACCGAATCACCGTTCGAGACAACGGCATCGGGGTAACCGAAGCCGATGCCGACCGAATCTTCGGGTTGTTCGAGCGGGCGTCGACCACCACCGATGGAACCGGAATTGGACTTGCTCTGAGTCGCCGAATCGTCGAATCGTTTGGCGGGCGAATCGGCATTGAGATGGATACCGACGTTGGTTCGGTGTTCTGGGTCGAGCTGCGCAAGGCTGCCGACGGAATTCCCGAGGACACCGATGAAGCCAACGAGGAATAGGAACCCGACACATCGGGTTACCGACCGATCTAACCAATTCTCCGGAGCTATCCTTTTTCTCATGCGACGATCCCCCTTAGCCGCCGGTGCTCTCACTGCCGGGTTGATTTTGTCCGCCTGCGGTGGCGGCGGCGAAGCAACCACCACGGCACAGCCAGCGGCCGCCGAGGGCAGTTCTGGCGAAGCCGCATCCAGCGGCAGCGCATCAGAACAGGCCAGCGCCAACAGCGGCGCCCTGCAAAGCACCGACGATGCCCGAACCACCGAGATCCTCAACATCGCCGATGGCTCCATTACCAGCCTGCAACAAGCCGTCACCGGCGATCGCCCAGTCCTTCTCTGGTTCTGGGCACCTCATTGACCGACCTGCCGGCGTGAAGCCCCGGCAGTTGAGCAGTTTGCTCAAGAGAACAGCGATTCGATCCAGGTCATCGGCGTCGGCGCTCAGGATAGCTTCGAACAAGCGCAGGATTTCCTCGGAGACACCGGCCTCGCAACGCCCGACATGCTCTATGACCCCACCTTCCAGACATGGCGGGCATTCGGTGTCACCCTCAACTCACAAATGATGCTGGTCTCTCCCGACCTCAACGCTGCATCATCGCTGTTCTACGGGTTTGGCAACGGCGAGCAACAGTCGATTCTCGATTCCCTGGACTCCTTCAGCGCTCAGTAAGACACGCCGTGCGGACTACCCATTAGGGCACTACCGTTAGAGGCGTATGCGTTCATTTAGTTCAGGTAGCTTCGGGAACACCGACGACCCGTGGTTCCGGGTGGGCAACATCAATGTCACCACCACCATCGCCATCGTCGGCCTCGGCATCCTTGGTCTGATAATCCTCGTCATCGAGGGCACCCAGCAGACCATTTCGTCGAGATTCTGGTTGGTCGGCGAGAGCTTCCAGGGATTCAGCGTCGGTACGGTCGGCGAGGGTCAGGTGTGGCGGATCTTCACGTGGCCGCTCTTCCATGAGAACTCACGGGTCTTCTTCATCCTTATCCTCTTCGTGATCTTCTTCATGCTGGGTTCCCAGCTCGAAGCAAAGATGGGACGCAAGCCCTACACCGCATTCATCGGCCTGCTGGTCGTGGTTCCTGCGGTCCTGATCACCCTCATTCAATTCGTGGTTCCCATGAGAGGGCTCGTCGGTGGGCTGCGATTCATCGAACTCGGGGTGTTGGTTGCATTCGCGCTGGCGTTTCCCGGAGCGATGTTCTTCTTTGGCATCCCGGCACGTTTCCTCGCGATCGGCATCGTGGTCATCGAATTCATCCAGACCATCGTCGATCGAAACTGGTACGGGTTGACGTTCGGGTTCCTGCTGGTCGCCACTGCGCTTCTCGCCACGCGATCCTTCGGACACGCTCCCGAAGACGAGTGGATCCCGATGATCCCGCTACCCGCAGCCCTGGGCGGCACAGCGGCTCCCAAGCAGAAGAAGAGCGGCCCAAATCTCAGTCGTCCATCGCGGAAGCGCAAAAAGGGCAACCTCTCCGTCGTCTCGTCAGCCAGCCCCGTGCAGGACGACCTGAACGACATGGAGATCGACGCGCTTCTCGATCAGGTGGCCAACGAAGGCCTCGACAGCCTTACCAAAGATCAGCGGAAGCGCCTTGAGCAGCACTCGAAGCGACTTCGCAAGCGCGACGAAGAATAAGCCTGCCGTTATGCCCGCCGGGCTCGCTCAACACGCCGCCGACTTCTTTGTGCTCGCCGCACGAGACGGCAAAACCCGACTGGCCGTCGAAACCTACGTCGGCGAGAGCTACGTCCAACACAACCATCGAGTGCCCGATGGGCCCGAGGGCTTTCGCAAGCGATACCACGACATGTCGCACGATTACGGCTATCGCGATGTGGCGGTCATCCGTTCGTTCGCCAGCGCCGACACCGCAGTGCTGCATACCCTCGAAGACCGCGGCGACGGCGGCGTCTGGGTAGGGATGGTCCTCCTTCGGTTCGTCGACGACAAGGTCGTCGAGCAGTGGGACAACTACGCCGAGGTCGCCGATCTCACGGCCGGACTCGCCGCGGTCAGCGGACCGGCGGCAGTGTCCACCCTGGAGTCCACCGATGACACAGCCAACCGTGCCACCGAAACAATCCGTGCGCTCGTGGCGAACCAACCAATGAGCGCGGCTCCGGGCTTCGATCATCGAAAGTTCCGTCACCACGACAACGGCGAAGCGTCGCGCACCTTCGCCGCCGAGTGGTTCGAGAACCGGGACGACCTGGAGATCACCACGATTCACCAGGTGGTGGCGCACCACAGTTTTGCCCTGGTACAGAGCGAGGGGCGCATCGGTGACACACCCACGGCGTTCACCGACCTTTTCCGATGCGAACAGGGACTCATCATCGAACATTGGGGCATCGCCGAGAATATTGCCTCCACGACGGACTCGGCGCATTCAAACGGCAAGTTCTAAGCCGATAGCAACAACATGAAGCAAAGCCTCCAGATGCCTCGACGCAGCCTGATCTGGGCATACGTCGTCGTCATCCACGTCGTGCTTTTGCTGCTGGTGCTGCGCATCCTGGTGCCCGATCTCGCACTATGGGGTCCGGCAAGCCAGCCGTCGGCCGCCGAAGTTCACTACGCCAACATGGTCGAGTTTCATTCGAGCGGGGACGCTGCGCTCGAGCCTGGTCGCGTGCTCTTTCTCGGCGACAGCATCACCCAAGGGCTTCCGGTGAGCATCGTCACCGATGTCGGCGTGAATTACGGCATTGGTTCCGATGACGCCGTCGGCCTCCTTCGCCGACTCGATCGCTACGGTTCGATCAACCAGGCAGCTGCGGTGGTAGTGGCCATGGGTTCCAACGACATCAATCGGGCCGACGACGACGAGTTCCTCGACAACTACCGGGCGGTGCTCGACGCTTTTCCAGCGGACCTGCCGGTACTTTGCTCAGCGATTCTGCCCATCGATGAGCCGGTGCGTTCCAATTGGCTTCGACGATCGAACGAGCGAATTGGGTCGGTGAATGCCGATCTCCGGGCCGAGTGTGAGGGTCGCGGCCACGGTTTCGTCGATGCCACAGCAGCGCTCGCGGACGACCTCGGCAACCTCGATTCGTCGCTTCATGACGGCGATGGCCTGCATCTCAACCCGCAAGGCAACGTGGTTTGGGCCGACCAACTCAAGGCGGGGCTCAGCGAACTCGGTATTGCGTCCTAGCGACGCCAAACGGTTGCCTCGGTCGCCGGTCACACAAATTGTGGGAATTGATTCAGGTCTTTATCGGTTCCTTATGTCGATCGCCATCACGATCTTCGCAAATCACCGGCCGCAGGAGGCCTCCCAAATGGCAACGCTCGACATCACCAAAGACAACTTCGAGGAAACCATCACCAAAGACGGCGTCGTGCTCGTCGACTTCTGGGCATCGTGGTGTGGACCATGTAAGTCCTTTGCCCCGGTATTCGAAGAAACCTCGAACGAGAACCCCGAAGCCGTCTTCGCCAAAGTCGACACCGAAGCCGAACAGGAGCTCGCTGGAGCCCTCGGCATTCAGTCGATCCCCACCATCATGATCTTCCGCGATGGCATTCAGGTGTTCTCCCAACCGGGAGCGCTCCCCAAAGATGCCCTCGACGACCTGCTCGAGCAGGTAAACGGCCTCGATATGGAAGAGGTCCGCAAAGAGGTTGAGGCCCATGCCGCAAACCATGAGCATGGACCCAGCTGCAACCACTAGAGAATCACCCTCCAGGTAACAACACCAGAACTACTGCAGCGCCGGGCCATCAGGCTCGGCGTTGTACTGTTTTTCCATGCAACTGTTTGAGAACCGCTCTGGGGTGGCGCTGGTCGTCGGCGGAACTGGTGGTATCGGCCGGGCCACGGTGAATGAGCTCGTCAGCGCCGGTGCACAGGTTGCCTTCACCTACCGGTCGTCAAGCGACGCGGCTCAGTTGATGATCGACGACTATGGCGATGCGGTATCGGCTGTTCAGCTCGACATCACCGATTCCGCGGCCTGCACTGAAGTTGTCGCCACCACCGCGGCCGATGGTCTCCACACGCTCGTGTATGCCGCTGGTCCCAAGGTGCCCCAGACCCATCTGAGCAAGGTCACTCCCGCCGAGTTCGCCAAGGCCGTCGATGCAGAGGTGAAGGGCTTTTTCAACGTCACCAGCGCTGCCCTCCCGTACCTGAGGGAGTCGAATGGTTCGATCGTCGCGGTCACCAGTGCAGCGACCGATCGGTACGCGGTTCGCGACGGCCTGTCCGCCGGGCCGAAGTCGGCGGTCGAAGCGCTGGTTCGCGGTATCGCAGCCGAGGAAGGCCGGTTCGGGGTGCGGGCCAACAGCGTCGGACCGGGCATGCTCAGCGACGGGATGGCCGCAACCCTCATGGCCGAAGGCCACTACGACCAGAAGGCGCTCGACGTGGCGACGAACAACATCGCCCTCCGCCGATTCGGCACCGGCACCGACGTCGCAGCCGCCGTGTGTTTCCTGGCATCAGATCGAGCCAACTACATCTCCGGCCAAAGCCTCAACGTCGATGGCGGCTACGCGATCTAACGTTGCTTAGCGTTTGTAGTTGGGGATGACGAAGGGGAGATCTGAGACGTGGCAGGGCACTCGTTTGCCGCGTACGTCGGCCTCTAGTTGGGTACCGACTGCCGATGCTGCCGCATCGACGTAGCCCATGGCTACTGGGCCGTCGACCGAGGCGCCGAAGCCACCGCTGGTAACCACACCGACCTTCTCGCCGTCGGTGTTGTAGAGCTCGTTGCCGGGGCGAATGGGGCGCCGCTGCGCGGTGCCGATGCCCACCCGGTTACGAGTGGGCCCGTCTGCCTGCTGTTGGGCCACCACATCAGCACCTGGATAGTCGCCTGCTTCGCGACGGCGCTTGGGTATGGCCCACATAAGTCCGGCCTCGACCGGTGTGGTGGTCTCGTCGATGTCACTGCCATACAGGCAGAGCCCGGCCTCGAGGCGCAGACTGTCCCGCGCGGCGAGCCCTGCAAGCTCAACTCGGTCGTCGGCGAGGAGCTGCTCGGTGAAATCGACGATGAAGTCAGCGGGCAGCGCCAGTTCGAAGCCGTCTTCGCCGGTGTAGCCGCTGCGGGTTACCCGCACATCGGCCGAAGCCGACGGTGTGGTGATGGTGACGATGGCTCCGGTCATGAAGCCCAGATCGGCCACCCCGACGCCAAGGTCCAGCAGCACGGACTCGGACTTGGGCCCCTGCAGCGCAATGAGATGGAGATCGTCGCGTTCGACGACATCGACTCCCGACAGGCCACGCAGGTGCGCAACGTCATGGCCAACGCGCGAGGCGTTGACCACCACGCTCACCAGAGTGCCTGCACCCTCGGTGGCTGGCATCGCCCAGGCGATGAGATCGTCGAGGATGCCGCCCTGGTCGTTGGTGAAGAAGGTGTAGCGCAGTTTGTTCTCGGCCAGCGTCGTGATGCCGCCGGGCACGAGGGTCTCAAGAGCCGCAGCAGCATTCTCGCCAACCAGATCGACCACTCGCATATGCGACACGTCGAAGATCGACGAGGATGTGCGGGTGTGGAGGTGTTCGGCGATCGCACCGTGCCCGTCGTAGAACAACGGCATCGAGTAGCCAGCGAACGGGCCGAATTTCGCCCCACGGTCGCTATGGAGAGGGTGGAGAAGAGTGGTTTGAAGGTCGGTGTCAGTCATCGGTATCGCCGTGGACATACTGCCAGCCAAAGCGACCCTTGATGCACAAATTTCCCCACGTCACCGAATGATCCTCGGGTGACGTCACCTTGACGATGCGCTCGTCCTGGGTGTGGAGCTCGAGATTGCAGCCGACGCCACAGTAGGAACAGACGGTGGTGGTGACGGTTTGATCCTCCGGACGCCAGTTCTGGGCCGCACGGAGGTCGAACTCGGTCTTGAACTGCAGAGCGTTGGTGGGACACACCGCCACACAGTTGCCGCAGTAGACGCACGCCGAGTCGGGAAGGGTGACATCGAACTCGGTAGCGATACGCGATCCAAAGCCTCGGCCCGACATCGATATCGCATAGGTGTGCTGGGCGTCGTCGCCGCAGGCCTCGACGCACTTGTAACAGAGCACACACTTGTCGTAGTCGCGCACGTACAGGTCGTCCTGGATCTTGACCTCTTCGTTCATGCGCTCCGGATTCTCGTACCGGGCGGGGTCTGCGCCATAGCGCTCGCTCCATGCGTTGATCTCGTCGGCCTCACTCAGGTCGACCCCTGATCCGAGAAACTCGAGCACCATCTTTCGGCTGTGATCGACCCGGTCGGAGTTGGTGGTAATCACCATTGCTTCCTCGACCGGTCGCGAGCAGGAGGGGACGAGGGTGCGGGAACCTTCGAGTTCGACCACACAGACCCGACACGCGTTGACCGGCGTGAGATTGGGGCCGTAACAGATCGTTGGCGTATCGATGCCGGCTGCAGTGCAGGCGTCGAGGATGGTTGAACCCTCGGGCACCGAGATGTCCTTGCCATCGATGGCCAAAGACACCGCTACTTCGGTAACCGTCATTGGTTTGCTCCGATCAAGCCCAACGTGAGGGCGCTCTTGATGGCTGAGGCGGCCGTGTGGCCCAGACCGCAGATAGATGCGTCGGCCATCACCTGCACCATGTCGTCATGAAGCAGTCGTTTGTCGTCGGGCATCGGCTTGTTGCCGATGGCAACGATCATCTCGTGCTGGCGAACCGCGCCGACCCGACACGGCACGCACTGGCCACAAGACTCGTTCTTGAAAAACTCGGCGATGCGTTGGCAGATGTCGACCAGGTCATCATCGTCGTTGAACACCATGACCACGCCCGAGCCAAGGGTTGTTCCGGCTTCGCGCGTGGCCTCGAGCGTGAGCGGCAGATCCATGGACTCCGAGGTGACAAAGCTGCCCGCCGCACCGCCCAGAAGTACCGCCTGCACCGCACCGGCGGCGCCGCCGGCCGCCTCGATGATCTCGCCAAGCGTGGCTCCGAAGGCATGCTCGTAGAGTCCGGGGGTCCCCACCCGGCCCGATACGCAGAACAGCCGAGTGCCGGGCGAACCATCGGTGCCGACCGATCGATAGGCCTCGGCACCATCGATCACGATGGGCAAGATGTTGAGCAGCGTTTCGGGGTTGTTGATGACGGTGGGCTGGTCGAACAACCCGTTGGTGGTGGGAAACGGCGGCTTGTTGCGGGGCTCGCCCCGAAATCCTTCGAGCGAGTTGAACAACGCGGTCTCTTCGCCGCAGATATAGGCGCCAGCCCCTCGGCGCACCTCGAGGTGAAACGCCTGCCCGGTACCAGCAACGTCGTCACCGAGCAGACCGGCGTCGCGGGCGAGAACGATAGCGTTTTCGAGCCGACCGGTGGCCTGGGGATACTCGCCCCGGATGTAGATCCAGCCGTTGGTGGCACCGGTGGTGATAGCCGCAATGGTCATGGCTTCGATGAGCGCAAACGGGTCGTGCTCCATGACGATCCGGTCCTTGAAGGTGCCCGGCTCGCTTTCGTCACAATTGGCAACGATATGTTTCTGGTCGCCCTCGGCGTCGCGCACCGCCGTCCACTTGATGCCGGTGGGAAACGCCGCACCACCGCGTCCCGAAAGGCCTGCGGCGGTGATGGCTTCGAGCACGTTGTCGGCGCCCATCTCGATGGCCTTGGTGAGGGCTGCGTAGCCACCGTGCTCGCGGTAGCTGTCGAGGCTCATGGGGTCGACAACACCGATGCGTTTCAGCAGGGTGAGGTCGTCGTCGCCAGCCTGAGGCAGTTCGAAAGGCTCGTCATCGGCGGGCACAACGTCGGGACCTTTTCGGCCTTGGATAAACACGGCCGGTGCCCGCTCGCACTGGCCGAGGCACGGACTGCGATGGATGTGTTTGTCCTCGATCTCGAACTGCTTGATCAGGTCCTCGGCACCATCGATACGACAGGCCGGATCGATGCACACATGCACCACATGGTCGTCATGGTCGGGTGCGGTGTCGACCCGGAACATCTCATAGAAGCTGGCCACGCCGTAGGCCTCGGCGGGCGGGACCTGTAGCACCTCGGCCACGTAGTTGAGCCCTCCCGGGCTGATCCAACCCGATTCCTTTTGCAACGCGTGCAAAGCCGGGAGCAGCAGATGGCGAAGTCCTCGTCGGCGGCTGGCGCCGCCGCGCACCACTCGTTCGCCCTGGCGGGTCAGGCCGTGATTGTCGCCGAGCGCCAGATCTACAGCGCTCTGCTCGTCGGTGGACGCAACGGCATCGGTGAAGTGAAGGTCAGCCATTGGCTGCACCGACCAGAGGCTCGACCCGAATCGACGCGGCCTTGAACTCTGCGGTGCCCGACTTCTTGTCCCATGCGTCGGTGGTGAGCACGTTGGTATCGACCAATTCCGGAAAATGGAACGTGGTGAACGTAAGCCCCTCGACGAGTGAGTCATCGATGCGAATTCGCATCTCCACCGAGCCGCGGGGCGACGACACCTTTGCCATGTCACCGTCCTGAAGTCCGAGTCGATCGGCATCGGTGCGGTGCATGTCGAGCGCGTCTCCGTAGCGGATAGGCGAGCTGTACCCGCCCGACTGCACGCCGGTGTTGTAGCTGTCGAGCGCCCGGCCGGTGGTGAGCCGCAAGGGGAACTCCTCGGTGAGCTCTTCCTTTGGTCCCTGGTGGATGACCGGGACGAATGGTGCTGGTTCGCGACCGTCGAGATCATCGGCGTAGAGCCACCCATGAAGAAACGGCGACCCGGGATGATCGAGCGAAGGACACGGCCACTGAAGCCCGCCGGTCTCTTCGAGTCGTTTCCAGCTCATTCCCTGGTGCATAGGTGACAGCGAACGCAGCTCATCCCACAGAAACTCGGGGTCGGGCTCGCCCCAGTTGTGGCCCATGCGGGCGGCGAGATCGAACATGATGTCGATGTCGTGGCGGGCTTCGCCGGGCGGAGGAACGGCCGCCCGCACCCGCTGCACCCGGCGCTCGGACGAGGTAAACGTGCCGTCCGATTCGGCCCATGCCACCGAAGCGGGAAGCACCACATCGGCCATCTCGGCAGTACGAGTCATGAAGATGTCCTGTACCACCAGAAGGTCGAGACCCTGCAACAGCTTGCGGGCGTGTTGGATGTCGGCCTCGGAGTCGGCCGGGTTCTCGCCCAACACATAAGCGGCCTTGATCTCGCCCCGCTCCATGGCTTCGAACATCAGCGTGAGGTGCTTGCCGGGCACCGGGTTGAGATCGACGCCGTAGGTGGCCTCAAACTTGCCCCGCGCTACGTCGTCGTCGACATTCTGAAAACCGGGCAGCTTGTCAGGGAGGGAACCCATGTCGCCGCCGCCCTGCACGTTGTTTTGTCCGCGAAGGGGAACAAGGCCACTCCCCCATTTGCCGATATGTGCGGTGAGCAGCGCGAGACTGCAGAGCGCCAGCACATTGTCGACGGCGTTGTGGTGTTCGGTGATGCCAAGGGTCCACAGAATCTGGGCCTTGTCGGCCGTGGCATAGTCGTGGGCCAGCTCGGCGATGACCTCGGCCGGAAGCCCGGTGAGTTCGCTGGTGTACTCGAGCGTGTAGGGCTCGACGTTCTCCTTATACGCCTCGAAACCCTGGGTCGAGTGCTTGATGAACTCTTCGTTGGCCAGACCGGCTGCGATGATCTCGCGACCGATGCCGTTGGCGAGGGCAACATCGCTTCCCAGGTTGAGCCCCAGCCACACGTCGGCAAATTTGGCCGACGACGTTCGACGAGGATCGACGGCGTACATCTTGGCGCCGTTATCGATTCCTTTGAGGAGATGATGAAAGAAAATGGGGTGGGCGTTGCGGGCGTTGGAACCCCACAACACGATGAGGTCGGTTTCCTCAATCTCGGTATAGGAAGAGGTTCCGCCACCAGCACCAAACACTGTCGCCAGACCGACGACCGAAGGAGCGTGTCAAGTTCGGTTGCAGGAGTCGATGTTGTTCGACCCCAACACGACGCGCGAGAACTTCTGGGCAACGTAGTTCATCTCGTTGGTGGCCTTCGAGCAGCTGAACATCGCAAACGCATCGACGCCCGCCTCGTCCTTGGTGCGGGTGAAGCCTTCGGCCACCCGGCTCAGGGCCTCGTCCCAGGTGGCGGCGCGGAGCTCGCCGTCTTCGCGCACCATTGGGGTGGTGAGCCGCTTCTTGGGAAGGAACTGCTTTGTTCCCCATTTCGACTTTGGCACGTCGACCCTCTGTTCTGGCTATTCGACTATTCGATGGTGAGCCGACAGTCTACTCAAGGGGTGTCTTACAGAGAGACGGGAACCTCGTTGGGTTTCCGTCTGCCGGGAGGCTCGAAAAACCCTGCATACTGGCGTCATGCCAGCAGAACTCATCATCCTCGATGGCGGTATGGGAAAGCACCTAGAACGGTCCGGAGCGCCATTTCGTCAACCCGAGTGGTCGGCCCTGGCGCTCCTTGAAGATCCCGATACCGTGCGCCGGGCGCACGTCGACTTCATCAACGCCGGTGCCGACGTGATCATCGCGAACACCTACGGCGTGGTGCCATTTCACATCGGCGACGACCGATTCGCCACCCGTGCCGGCGAGCTGGCCACGCTGGCTGGCAGATTGGCGCGCGAAGCCGCAGACGCCTCGGCCGGTCGTGTGCGCGTCGCAGCATCAATGCCGCCGTTGTTCGGCTCCTATGAGCCCGATCTGTTTCGCCCAGCCGAGGCACCGGCGATGTATGACATCCTCGCATCGAGTCAAGCACCGTTTGCCGATCTGTGGATTGGGGAAACGGTGAGCTCCATCGCCGAAGCACAAGCCATCATCGGCGCAATCGACCGGGTGGACCCCGATGGCGAGGTGTGGATTTCCTTCACCGTGCCCGACGGAGCGCCAGGCGAGACAGTGAATCTTCGCTCCGGTGAGACCGTGGCCGATGCGGTCGCCGCGGTTGGCGACCGAGTCACCGCAGTCCTGTTCAACTGCTCGCCCCCCGAGGCAATCGGTGTCGCGCTGGGCCATGTGCGCGATGCCCTGGGCGACAACCCCCGCAACGTTCAATATGGAGCGTATGCCAACGCGTTCGTTCCGAAAGAGGACGGTTACGCGGCCAACGAGGTGGTGCTCGGTCGGCGCGATGACCTCACCCCCGAGGCATACCACCAGATCTGCCACGACTGGGTCGACCAGGGCGCTTCGATCATCGGCGGCTGCTGCCACATGTTCCCCGAACACATCGAAGCCCTCACCACCCTCCGCTAACGCGCCAACGAGTCTCGCCCGCTGAAGGGCGGAGAGCGCCAGCTCGGAGCCCGAGCCCGCTGGGCTGCGTGCCCAGGGAACGCTAAAGGGAGAGCTGCCAGTTAATCGGTTCACG
>CAZGVQ010000002.1:0-24962 GCA_964529355.1 uncultured Acidimicrobiales bacterium | reverse complement strand
CCAACCAGGTTCACGTAGACGATGGGGCTCGAGCCCTCGGAGATCCGTTCGGCCAGCACCTGCTCGCGCACCGCAACCTTCCCCCGACGGTAGGGCGAGCCGTTGATGTTGAGCACCACCTGTGCACCACCGGCCGAGCACTGCGGCACCGGGCCCCCGGGAATCCACGCGTCTTCACAGATCGACACCCCGACGTTGATACCGGCGATTCGAAACAGGTTCATCGGCTCGTCGCCGGCCAGTAACGTGCGCTCCTCGTCGAACACCCCGTAGTTGGGGAGATGGCGCTTGTGGTACGTGCCCATCACCTGACCGCCCGCGACAACCGCAAGCGCGTTGTAGACATCGGGGTGGCCGTCGGCGAAACCCAACACCGCTGCGCAATGACCAGTGGTGTTTTCGGCAACCCGGTCGAGCATGTCGCGATTGGCCCGAACGAATCCGGGCTTCAGCAGAAGATCCTCAGGCGGGTACCCGGTGATGGTGAGCTCGGGAAACACGGCAATATCGCACCCGGCCTGTTCGGCCCGGGCAAGGTCTCGAAGCACGAGTTCGGTATTACCCAGAAGGTCGCCGACGGTCGTGTTGATCTGGCAGAGCGCTACGCGAAGACTTTCCACAGGACGAGGCTACTTGGCCGCTGTACGCGAACTGACCGATTAGCCCTCGACCGCATGCGCCCGAAGGTCGTCGAGCGTCACCCACTCGAGCGTCGACAAATGACACGCCTCGAGCACGACCTTCGGAGCCATGCCGGCTTCGAGCGCATCCTTCCAGCGGGTCACGCAGAGGCACCAACGATCGCCCGGCTGCAACCCGGCGAATCCGTACTGCGGCATCGGGGTCGACAGGTCGTTGCCCTGCGCTTTGCTGAACTCCAGAAAGTCGGCGGTGACCTCAGCACACACCAGATGCATGCCGGTGTCCTGGGGTCCGGTGTTGCAGCACCCGTCGCGAAAAAACCCGGTCATCGGATCGGTGCTGCAGGAGATCATCGGATCGCCGAACACGTTGGCGGCATTCTTGGAGGGTGTGTCGCTCATGCCTGCACTGTAGAAGCCGATCCAAAACGCGAAAGAGGCGGGCCGCCTAAGCGACCCGCCCCTGTCGGAAACTTCTGATTGCCTACCCGCTACGCGAGCGCAGATCCGACGGTGTCGGTCATCAGCGCGGCGACCTCGTACGGGTCGGCGTTGGCGTTGGGGCGACGGTCTTCGATGTAGCCCTTTCCGTCCTTGGCAACCTGCCACGGGATACGAACCGAAGCGCCACGGTCGGAAACGCCGTAGCTGTACTGGTCGAAACGCTGCGTCTCGTGCTCGCCGGTGAGGCGATCCTCGATGCCGACGCCGTAGACCGCAAGGTGGGCCTCAGGCTTGCCGGGTGCTCCCAGCGCCTCAGCCGCTGCGACGATCGGGTCGTAGCTTTCGCGCATGGCCTTGGTGGAGAAGTTGGTGTGCATTCCCGCGCCGTTCCAGTCGCCCTTCATTGGCTTGGCGTCGATGGAGACTTCGAGGTTGTACTTCTCGGCTACCCGGTACAGGAGGTAGCGGGCCAGCCAAAGGTGATCGCCCACCTCGACGGTTCCGGCCGGGCCAATCTGGAACTCCCACTGGCCGGGCATAACCTCGGCGTTGGTGCCGGAAATCTTGAGACCGGCTTCGATGCACAGCGTGGTGTGCTCCTCGACAACGTCGCGGCCGTGAATCTTGAGCGCACCGACACCGCAGTAGTAAGGACCCTGCGGGGCAGGGAAGCCGTTGGGCGGGAAGCCTGCAGGCCAACCGGTGCCTGGATCGATGAGCGTGTACTCCTGCTCAAGGCCGAACCATGGCTCCTGGTCGCCGTACTTTTCCTCGGCTGCACGAGCCAGCGCACGGGTGTTGGTGGGGTGGGGCGAAAGATCTGTGGTGAGCATGGTCTCGCACATCACCAGAATGTTGTTGCCTCCACGAATGGGATCGGGGGCGGTAAAGCCGGGCTGAAGGACAACGTCTGAGTTGTCGCCGGTTGCCTGGTTGGTGCTCGATCCGTCGAAGCCCCAAATGCCGGGTTCGTCGCCATCAGCAAGGATCTTGGTCTTCGAACGGACCTCGCGGGTCGGCTCGGTGCCATCGATCCAGATGTATTCAGCTCTGTACGTCACGAGCGGTGTCTCCAGTCACTCTGGGTTGTAGGTGGTTTTTGTTGGTGGAAGCTCGAAAGCTCGGAAAGCGCCACGTCGGACCGCAACGCTAGGTGAGCAAGAGGGTATTTTCCATCTGGGGGATTTCCGGCTCATTACCCAAATGTGAACGCAATGTAAACGGCAGGTCATCAAGCCACTGAATGCCCTGCTCGCAGTCGAAATTGCTCCTCAAGGTGTCCGCTGGAGCCCGGTGAAACCCGGACGAATTGTGAAGTTCGTGTGAACGGAGACATCTGGCACTAGTCCGTAAGGATGGTTGTTGCCATACTCGTTTTATGAGTACCGACTCCCCAAACTCCCCCAGCATGCCCACTGGTGACGGGCAGAGCGCCCAGAGTTCGCGCGCCGAAGAGTCTCGGCAGCGCCGGGAGCACTATGTCCTGCGGACCATCGAAGAACGTGGCGTGCGACTGATTCGTCTGTGGTTCACCAATGTCCTGGGACAACACAAGTCGGTGGCGATTTCGCCGGCCGAGATGGAAAACATCTTCGCCGAAGGTCTGCAATTCGATGGGTCCTCGATCGACGGCTTCAGCCGCGTGCAGGAGTCCGACGTCCTGGCCCGTCCCGACGCAACGTCGTTCGAGTTGTTGCCTTGGGCCCGCGACGACGAGCCGTCAGCCCTGATGTTCTGCAACATTGAGAATCTCGACGGGTCGCCATTCGCCGGCGACCCCCGTCAGGTGCTGCGCCGAAACCTGAGCTCGGCCAGCGAGCGCGGCTTCGAGTTCTTCTGCGCACCCGAGGTGGAGTTCTTCTACTTCGACAAGTCGGTGCGCGATGGCGAGAAGCCGGCTCCGCTCGATCGAGCGTCGTACTTCGACCTCACCACCGAAGACGTCTCCAGCAACCTGCGCAAGACCACGCTTCACATGCTCGAAGCGTTGTCGATTCCGGTTGAATACAGCTTCCACGAAGACGGACCGAGCCAGCACGAGATCGACCTTCAGTACACCGATGCGCTCAACTGCGCCGACAACATCATGACCCTTCGCCTGGTGGTGAAGAAGGTGGCGATGGAACAGGGCATTCACGCAACATTCATGCCCAAGCCCCTCGATGGTGTGCAGGGCTCGGGTATGCACACGCACATGTCGCTGTTCGAGCACGGCATCAACGCGTTTGCCGACGCTGGCGATGCGCACGGTCTCTCTAAGACCGCCAAGAGCTTCATCGCCGGGCTCCTCACCCACGGCCGCGAAATAACCGCCATCACCAATCAGCTCATCAACTCGTACCGGCGCATCAACGACGGATTCGAAGCGCCGCAGTATCTCACCTGGGCTCGCAACAACCGATCCGCGCTGGTGCGGGTGCCGATTCACAAGACCGGCAAAGAGAGCGCAACCCGGGTTGAGTACCGGGCCATCGATCCGGCCTGCAACCCCTATCTGGCCTTCTCGGTCATGCTCGCAGCCGGCATGCGCGGCGTCACTGAAGGCTACGAACTTTCCGACGAAGCGCAGGGAAACATCTTTGCGCTCAGCGCCGACGAACGGTCGAAGATGGGTATCGCAAGCCTGCCCAAGTCGATGGCCGAGGCACTCGACGAAATGGAAAGGTCCGAGCTGGTGCGCACCGCGCTGGGCGACCACATCTTCGAGTGGTTCCTGCGGAACCGACGGGCCGAGTGGAGCGAATTTCACCGCCAGGTCACACCCTTCGAGCTCGAGCGGTACCTCCCATCGTGGTAGCGGCTATGTGTCTCCTTCGGTCTTTTCGTTCTCTATCGTCCCAACGCTGCGGTGAGGTGGTTCGCTGATGGAACCACTCGTCGTGTTTCCCAGCCCGGCCCCGCCGGAACTGGCCCAGGTGCTCGACCTTTCGGGTTGGCCCTGGAAAGCAGTGGCCAACGAGGCCGAACTCACCGAACACGAACCCGACCAGGGGTGGGGTGGCGCCATCGTGGTTGCCGACGCCGACCCCAACGGCGCCTTCGCCGTGTGTCGAGCACTTCGTAAGGTCGAGATTCCGCTCGACCCGCTGCTGCTACTCATCAGCGGCGCACAACTCACCGAGCTCGAACACCGAAGCGACCTGTTCGACGACTTCATGCTCACGCCGTTCCACCCGCGCGAGTTCGAGGCACGCCTGAACCATGTGTTCTACAAGGCCGGGCGCATCACCCGCTCGGAGGTCGTCGAGTACGGACCTCTCAAGCTCAACATCGAGACCTACCAGGCAATGGTTGACGACAAGCCACTCGACCTCACGTACATGGAGTACGAGCTGCTCAAGTTTCTGTCATCGCACCCGGGCAAGGTGTTCACCCGCGAGACGCTGCTTTCCCGGGTCTGGGGTTACGACTACTACGGCGGCGCACGCACGGTCGACGTCCACATCCGTCGTCTCCGCTCGAAGATGGGCGAGGAACACGCCAACCTGATCCAGACGGTGCGCAGCGTGGGTTACTCGTTTGGCCAATCGCGCTGGTCGGGCTGACGAGTCGGCCCTGCCCCTGACGCACCGCTAGAGTGTGATCGTGGTCGGAACCATCATCTTCATCATCATTCTCGTGATCTTGCTACCTGTGGCGATCTTGATGTCCTTCGGCGCACTGGCCGGCATCGTCAGCTACCTCGCCAAGACTGGCGTCGACAGCGATCACGTCACCGAAGACGGTACGCCGTCAGAGTTGCTGGCCATCTCGCAGGCCAACCCGTGGGCCGGACCGGCCGAGGATACCGACGACACCGAAGCGGAAGCCACCGACACCTAGTAGTCGGCTGATCGGGCAGCGACCCGCGGCTAGGACCCGGTATAGACCACCGCTTCAACCTCGATCAGCGCGCCTATGGGCAGCGCGGCGACTGCAACAGCCGAGCGGGCAGGCCGATGGTCGCCAAAGGCGGCCACGTAGATCTCGTTGACTTTGCCGTAGTCCCCCATGTCGGTCAGAAACAGCGTGGTCTTCACCACCTGGTCCATCGATGCACCTTCGCCCTCGATGAGTCCGGCGAGATTCTTCATGGCTTGGGTGAGCTCGGCCTCGACGCCGCCCTCGACCAGCGCGCCGTCGGCCAGGCCGATCTGGCCGGACGTAAAGATGTACTCGCCAGCACGAACGATGGGTGTGTAGGGACCAACAGGCTTCGACATGCGGCGACTCTACAGCAGCGCTGCCAGGTTCGGTGCCAGAGGTTAGTGGGCGGCTCTGGCTTTCTTCAGCTGGGCATAGAGCACCTGCTCGGCGACGGGGTCGGTCTCGCCGGGGCGATGGTGCAGGGCAGCGGCTCGGGCCAGATTGCAGTGCACGGTGTCGAACTGGGCGCGTCGCTGCTTGTCGAGCGACTTTCGGGTCGCCAACAGGGTGCTCCAGTTGCCGAACACCATCACGTCGCTGGGCGGCAGACCGTAACGCTGCACCAGAAAGGGGACCGCTGCGATGAAGCGTTGCTGCTCACCCTGGCGAAGCCGCACCACCGTCACCACGGCGGCGAGGAACAACAGGACAAACAGCACTGCAGCGCCGCCGGCGATCGCAGGGTTCTCGGTGGCCTCCGAGGCCACCAGCGATCCGTTCCAGGCCGCGTGGCTCAGCACCGCCAGAGCCAATCCCCAGAGCGCTCGTGGGAAGACACGTTGGCCTTTGCTCACGGCCAAGCCAACGGCAAGACCCGTCCACGCCGTGAAGAGCGGATGGGCAAAGGGGGTAAGCAAGGCACGGAGAAGGAAGGTCTGCAGCAAGAACCCTTCGTCGGCCGCGGCGACGAAGAAGGTGAAGTCTTCGATCACCGCGAAACCGAGGCCCAGCCAGCCGGCATAGGCAACACCGTCGACCAACGAGTCGAGCTCCTTGCGACGCAGGGCCCAGAGCAGACCCGCGCCCTTGCTGGTTTCCTCGATGAGCGGCGCCGACACCACCGCCGCAACAGCTTCGCCAGCGGTCAGTGCCACGATCGAGTTGACGATGACCGAAACCAGGCCCGCCACCGCAGCGCCCCAGAGCACGGCATGGATCTTCGACGATCTCGGCTCGGGCTCAACCCGATCGAGCCACGCCAGCACAGGCAGCACGATGACCAATGGCACGAGACCCAGGAGCACCGCCAGCGGCGAGGTAACCACGATGAATCCGACTGCCGGCACGACGAACAGCAGCGAGATGAAGACCGGGACACTCAGAAAGCTGGGGAGCCGTGGCTTCTTCTCTCCGCCCCCAATCAAACCGCCCGGACCACCTGAGACGCCCGCGCCCGCAACGACGGGGCGACCACCGGTATGGGCGGTCCACATGGCTCCGTCCCACCATCGCCAGGGCGAAACCTGCCAGGGGTCGGTGTACCAGCCCGGAGGGGTGACCGGTCGACCGGCAGCCGAAGGGTCCGGCGGCGTGTACGTCGGTTCGCTCATCACTCAATCATCGCCCACCGTCCCGGCTACCGACCAACGGCAACTCCGGCAGTTGTTCAGGATTCGCCCGCCACGACCCGTCCAAACTCGAGATGCAGCTGCCGATCGAAGGCGGGGAGCAGACGCCGGTCGTGGGTTGACACCACCACCGCCGAGCCCTCTGCCGCTTTGTCGCGCAACACCGACAGCACACGATCGGCGTTGGCCTCATCCTGGTGAGCGGTAGGTTCGTCGGCCACCAGAAGAGCTGGTTTCCCGAGCGTCGCCCGCAAAAGAGCCACGCGTTGCTGTTCACCCAGCGACAGTTCGAAGGGCAGCCGGTCGAGGAGATGGTCGATGCCCAGCCTTGCACCCGGTTCGAGAGGCGAGACGTCGTGGCCGGCGAGTCGGCCGGGAAGTATCAGGTTTTCGCGAACGGTCAGCTCTTCGATCAGTCCGATGTTCTGGGGCACCACGGCAACGGTGTTCCAGTCAAGATCATCGCTGTCGCGATGAACAGCACCACCGGTCGGCGAATCCCATCCCACCAGAAGGTGCAGCAGCGTGGTCTTTCCCGACCCGGAAGGTCCGACGATGGCCGTCATGGTGCCGGGAAGAATCTGGAGAGAAACCTCGTGGAGCGCGGTCACGGTTTGTGATGCGCTTCCGAAACTTCTCGTGACGTTGGAGAGTTCGACGACGCTTGTCATACGGGACGGATCTCGGCGGTTTCGGCGTCTTCATTCCAGACCACCTCGGCGCGGCGGTTCGCGAACCGCTCGCGGATGGACGGGGGAAGTTGGATTCGCCCCGCCCGGTCGATGACCGCCCACTCGGAGTCGTGGGACAACACCGAAGCAACCGCGCCATCCCGAAGGGTCAACACCTGATGCACGCGCTCCAGTACCCGATCGTCATGGGTGGCAACCAGAATCGTCACGCCTGACTCGGTGAGAATGTTCATCGCGTCCAGCACGGCCTTGGCGCTCGCCCCATCGAGTTGTGAGGTTGGCTCGTCCGCGATCACCAGCCGGTGCCCGGCCACCAGAGCCGCAGCAAACGCGAGGCGTTGTTGCTCTCCACCCGACATCTGTTTCGGGACCGAACCGCTGACGCCCATCAGACCAAGGTGCTCCAGGGCGTCGGTGCTCGATATCGAACGTCCGGAGCCGCTCGCGTTCTCTAGACGTTCCAGATGCTGCCGCGCGGTGAGATGAGCGAAAAGGTTATCGCTGGGTCGTTGATGGACATTGGTGAGAAGTCGACCGCGCACCCGGGCCCGACGGCCCTCGCGAAGCTGGTACAGATCGACGCCTTCGATGCGCACGAACCCGGCAGTTGGTGGATCGATACCGGCCACCATGCGCAAGAGCGAAGACTTGCCACAACCCGATGGTCCGACGATGGCCACGGTGGCGCTCTGGTCGATTTCCAGGTCGACGCCCCGAACCGCCTGGATCCGGCCCGACTCGGTGTCGTAGAAGCGCACAAGAGAAACACACTCGATGAGCGGACTGCCGTCATCCATACTCACGCACCACCTCTGCGGCAGGCCGACGCAGCCCCGCCAATTCGCCAACCAGCGCCGCCAACCCCACGACCGCCACCACAGCCACCATCAGGCCGCCCAGCTCAAGCCATGGCACCTCCACCTGTACCACCGGCAATGCATCGGGCGACGGATCGAACCGTCCAGAGAGGCGCGAAACCATCACCGGACCAAGAACCAACCCAACCACCGCGGCGAGGAGTGTGGCCACCAGCACCTCGACCACCACGGCCGCAGCACTGCGCAACGGTGTGAGACCCATGGTGCGAAGCATGACGGAGCTGAGTGCAGCGGTACGTCGCCGGGCGCTTAGCTGAAGCGCCAACGCAGTCGCACCGACAATCCCGGCAACGGCTCCCACGACTCGAATGAAATCGAAGGCGAACCGAGTGGCCGCGACATCGGCGCGAGCCGCTTCGAGAACGGTCCATCGTTCGTTCCGAAACCCAATGGAACCGGTGTCGGCCCAGGAGATCAGCTCGGGAAGCGGCCGCTGGCTCACCGCAACTCTTCGGTACCCATTGGTCGGCGGACGATGGGTGTCGACCCGGTCGGCGGCCACGCTCTCCTCGAACGCCCACTCGTTCAACACCTCGGCCGACACCAACAGCGTGGCACCGAACTGGCCGGCTCGAGGCAACGATGTCGCTCGGCCGACCACCTCATAGGGGAAACGCTGCACCCGACCGAACGCCCCATTCTCAGGCAGGCCTTCGGATGCGATGAGGATGACGGGAATCGTCTCGCCACCCCGCCGGGTCAACAAGTCGTCGACAAGCGACTGCTCAATTCCGTATTCATCGGGCCAGCTCACCGCATCGACCCAACCATCCTGCACAGCGACGACCCGAACCAGATCCTGGCCCGGCGTGACCACGGTGTCCTGCACTCGAAGCTCGGTGGTCTCAGGAGGCAGCGGCGCGCTAGCCGTGCCGGTCACGTCGAGCGCCGACACACCGCCGATTTCGGTGGCGAGCCGCAAGGTCACCGTGCGGTCGAGCGTTTGGTCGAGGACGATGCTGAACGACAACAGTCCGAGTCCGATACCCAGAATGCCGGCGGCGAGTCGCGTACTTCCGTGGCGCTTTGAGAGCCGACGAGTGGCCAGAAGAAGAGGAACCGGAAAGCTTGCCGAGGCTCGACGACCAAGAGCGAGAACCGCTCGGAGGCTGGCGAACAACAGCCATACCGCCGTGAGGAGAAGCGCCACCGGAAGCAGCGTTGCACCGATACCGATCGATGAATCGGGTCCGGCGGGTTCGCCGGCCTGCACCCACAGAAGCACGCTGAAGCCCGCGAGCACAATGGCACCGCCGATGGGAACCGCGGGGTGGGCGACGAGTCGGCGAAGGGCCACTGATTCGAGGGTGGCCTGACCCAAGAGTCCGGCAAGAACTGCACCAAGGAGCCACCCGATCACCGCAACACCAATGATCCATGACCACTGAACGGCAGCGAGTTCGGCCCGTCCTTCAGGCCCCAGAACTCGAGCGACGAGACTCCCGAGTACCACCCCGGCGCCGGTGCCGAGAACAAAGGGCAGGATGGTCTGGACCGCGGTTCGCACCGCCAATCGGATCCACCGCTCCCCCTCGCCAGCCAGCAATCGATACTCGTTGCGGCGACGGTCGACGAGGACGACGCCGATAGCGGCGACCGTCACAAGACCGATGAGTACCCCGGTGGCCTGCGACGCTCGCATCGGCGGGCCGATTCGACGCACCGCTCGGCGAATCTCGCTCATGGCTTCGTCGTAGGCGGTGGCCACAACCGGCCCCTGGCCTTGTGGAGCACTGAGATCGAGGAATCGGTCTCGCAGGGTTCCCGGTTGCGAGAGTTCGCTCTCCAGCAACCGGTAGCCGAGCTCGAGTTGCCGCGACTCGTCGAAGGTGACCGGAACGTCATCCACCGGGGCGCGCCAGCGTACAAACCCGGTGAGTCGGCTATCGCCGAGCGTGGCTTCGTCGGTGAGCACCAAGGTGAAATTGGGTGCCCGGAACGGCCCGATCCATCGAGGGATCACCGTGCGGGGCAGGGCATCCCAGAACGGTGCCAGGCCGCCCGGTTCTTCCTGCCAGATCGTTTCGTAGATGCCCGCGATTGGAAACTCCAAAGCGGTACCGCCACCTGGCACAACGTCGTTGACTGCACTGTCTTCGTCCAGGGAGGCCTCGACCCCCAAAATGTCTCCGGCCTCCAACTCGAACCGGTCGGCCAGCCATTGCGATACCCAGACCCCGCCGCCAGGGTTGTCGCTCGGTATTCCCGCGGCAGCCAGGGCTCCCTCGGTGGACATGACCCGCACCTGGGTAAGCACCTGGTCGTCAACCCGCGCCACGGTCGGGAGCGTGTAGGTCAGTCGTCGAATCGACCCCAGCCTGCTCAGCTCGCTGAGTTCGTTGCGCACCAGCGGGTCGATCGAGTCGATCGCAGCTCGGTCGATGGTCGACTCGATACTGAGGTCGATGCCAATGTCATCGACATCTTGTCCATCGAGAATGCTCAGAGCCACCTCATCCTCGGCGGCGACTCGCCAATGATCTCCAGCTGCGATGAGTGCGGCTGGAGCAGCGGCCGCGGCGATGAGAGCCGCGATGAGCGTGAGCTCAGCCCACGGCGCAAGCACCCATCGACGCCACCGGTTCAGCCGACCACCCAAGCCCAAGACTTCTCGCCCCCTCAGAGAGTCAACGCCTGACGCGCTGATTTGGTTGACAGGCGGAAAAAAGAAACTCCTTCGATCGCGAAGTGAGGTGTCAACCAATCGTGTCGCTCAAGCGTTGAAGAGATAGGCGCGCCTCGTTGAATCGACCAAAGGTCGGCCACCATGGCATAGGGCGAGCCGACGAGAAGGGGGGCAAGAACCGATGGCTAGTGGCGCACATGAACCAACCAGCTCGACGGACGATTCTGCGTATCCGCAGCCTTTCGAGCCGCTACTCCCCCAGCGATTTCTCTCCGAGGTCAAAGACCCGCTCGTGGGAGCGTTGACGCTTCGCACCGGCGACCGGGACCTCGCGGAGGACCTGGCACAGGAGACCATCGCCCGCGCGCTCGCGAATTGGGAACGGGTTTCGGAGATGGCCAATCCGACGGGTTGGATGTACCGGGTCGGTTTCAATCTGGCCGCGTCTCACTGGCGGCGGCTCGCCATCGGGGTCCGAGCAGAACGCGGAGCTGCCGAATCGACGAGCTTTCAGCTTCACACTGCTGAAGACATGGTGGTGCGCGACTCTCTGGCCCGACTCAGTAGACGCCAGCAGGAGGTCATCATTCTTCGGTTCTATCTGGGCTTCAGCGTCACCCAGGTGGCCGAGACCCTTGGCGTGGCCCAGGGAACCGTGAAGACCCAAACCCACCGGGCCCTCAAGCATCTGCGCATAGAACTGGAGGACAGCCATGGAGTCGACTGACCTTGCGACCACCGAACAACTCCAGCGAACGCTCCGGCGTCTTGCCGGTCCCCCCACAAGCCTGTCTGATGCAAAACTCCATCGCGCCGGTCTGAGAAAGCGGCGACAGCTGCGACGTCGAAACCGAGCACTGAGTCTTTTTGGCATCGTTGCCCTGGTCGTAGCGAGCCAACTCATCATCGGAGCGTTTCAATCATCGGAGCGGGTGGGTGTGGCGACTTCGCCCACCGAGGCGGTGGTGCCCGTCAACCCCAACCCGGTGCCGTCACCCGAGCAGTTCCTCGACGCCGTACGCGCCGACGATCCGCTGGCCGTGGTTGTGCTCCTTGAGGCTGGGGCCGATATCGACGCGGTTCAGCGGGCCGATGTCACCCCGTTGATGGTCGCAACGATCCGCAACAACCTTGAGGTGGCGACAATCTTGTTGGATGCCGATGCCGACGTCACCCTGTTCAGCGAACCCGGCTTCGGTGTACTTCACCTCGCGGCGCAGTATGGCGAGAAGCCGCTGATTGAGCTCCTGGTGCAGCACGGCGCCGAAGTCGACGTAGCGAGCACGCAGGTTGCCGAGTTGACTCCGCTGATGCTGGCCGCCCGGGCTGGGCGTATCGAGGCGGTCGACGCGCTTCTCGATGCAGGCGCCGACCCGTGGGCCGTCGACAGCAATGGCCGCACCGCAAGCTGGTACGGGTTCGACGACAGCGAAGTCTTCGAGCGGCTACGCGCCGCCGAAGACGCTGCCGCCGTCGGCGACTGACATCACCACGTTGGTCAGACAGACCAGCTCAGCGGCCACCTGGCGGGGATACCTGCATCGATCCATACCGCCGCAGCGACCGCGGCGAACACCGCATCGCTTCCGTTGACCGGTTCGGAGGCCGAGTCGACGATTTCCACCTCGACCCGTGGCATGTCGGCTGACCGAACCACGCCGAAGGATCGCACCGTGAGATCTTGCACGACACCGTCGGCATCGACCACCAGGCCCTCGCTCATCACCCAGCTGTATGCCATGTGGGCGGCGCCGATGCAGTACGAACGCAACACGATGTCGTCGAGGGAACCGCCAGCGTCGACCGTGACGTGGATGGTTCCGTCGGCCACGTTGGCCGACGCCGATCCACCGGCGGGCGAGGTGATGGTTCCCACACTGCCCGTGGCGGCGGCCAACAGCACCGCGGCTTCAACCCATCCGGCGCCGCGTACGTCGGTGGAGGTCGGCGGGCCGGGAAGGTCGATGAGTTCCACCTGCAACCCGGGGGCAACGGCAGCCACCACCTCGACGATGCCGGGAGTTGCGGCGACTCGCAGGACGCCCGTGCCATCGGCGTTGACCCCGGCGGCTATCGGCGGCCGCTTTGGACCAAGCCGCACGGTGTCCTCACGGCTGTAGAGCACCCGCACCGGGCGCTGGTGTTCGGTTGCCAGCTGTACGGCAACTTCGGCAACCGGCGAGTCGACCTTTCCGCCAAACGCTCCCCCGTTACCCAGCGCCGAGGCGGGCGCGCCACCGGGAGCGGCCCAGGAAGCATCGGTCTCGAGGTAGGCGGGCTCGACCCACGTGGTTTGGAGGGTGACATCCCAATCGCCGTCGGGAACATCGATGGGGTAGTCGAGATCGGCCGTTGTGCGGCGTCCCTGGATCTTTCCGGCGTTGTCGCGAGCTGCGGCCAGGGTCTCGGCCACCGACCAGCCGTCGCCGCCGCGGACTGCCACCAGCGCGTCGCTTGGCGACGCGTCGTCAGCAAAGCCTCCCTCGCCCAACGCCACGTGCGGGCCGACGTCCTGGGGCACGCCGCCCTCGATGGCGGCGCGTTGCGAAGCGAGCGCGAAATCCCGTTCGGTGGCGGGCTGGCCGTACCGCTCCCACGCGTCGACGATGGTCTGCCACCCGGTGCACCGGCAGAGGTGGGCGGCGAGGGCGCGGTGCACTTTGTCGGTTGGGGCGTCTGGCTCTTTGGTCTGCAATGCCGCGAACCGCATGATGATGCCCGGCGTGCAGAACCCGCACTGGCTGGCCCCGCACTCGGTAAAGGCATCAGCCCACGCGGTGCGCTGGTGGTCGGGCAACCCGGCCAGGGTGGTGATGGAACGGCCCTTTACCCGTCGGGCCGGTGTCACACAGGCCACTCGTGCCTGACCGTCAACGAGCACGGTGCAGCAGCCGCACTGACCCTGAGGACTACAGCCGTCCTTGGGGGTTCGCACCCCGACAACATCGCGCAACACCTCGAGTAGCGTGCGACCCTCGTCGGCGACCTCGACGGGTTCGCCGTCGCACATAAAATCAATTGTCATACTGCCGCGTTCCAATATTCACGAGGCAAAGGTTACGTTCGGAGTTGTGAACGAGACGCACCGCGCCCTCACCCGGCGCACATTTCTTTCGGCCACCGCATCGGGCCTGCTGTTGGCAGCCTGCTCATCGGGCGACGACAGCACCGATGCATCAGGCGGCGACGCTGCACTAGACCCCGAACTCCGACTGCTCGAGTTCCGGTTCCCCGATGGTTTGCGCGCTCCATCGATTTTCGCTGCGGGCGAGGCACTACGGGCGCCACTCGTGCTCATCGAATCCGATGGCTTTCCCGTCCGGGTCGGCGAGCCCAGCAGCATCGATGTGACCGTAACCGTCGACGGCGAGGTGGCCTTTGACGGACCGGTATCGAGCTCCCGATCAGGTCTCTCATCGCCGTACTACGCGCTGAGCTTCACGCCCGACCGGGTCGGCACCTACGTGGTCGAATCCGAGTGGTCGCCAACACCCCGAGAGTTCCTGGTGGTCGATCCTTCCGAGGTCAGAGCCGCAAGAGTGGGCCAGACAATGCCAGCTCTCGAAACCGCAACCGTGGCCGACACCAAAGGCATCGATCCACTTTGTAGTCGGCCCGCCGGAGTGTGCCAGTTTCACGACATCACCCTCGCCGAGGCGCTCACCACCGGCGGCCCGGTCGCGTTCCTCATCTCCACACCACAGTTCTGCCTTACCGATGTGTGTGGTCCGGTGCTCGAGCAGATGATCGAAGCCGAGCCGGATTTCCCCGACATCACCATCGTGCACTCAGAGGTCTACGTGCGACCCGCGGAGAATTTCGCCGACCTCACCGAACCGCTGACGGCGCTTGGTCTCGACTTCGAGCCGAGCCTCTATCTGGTGGGCGCCGATGGCGTCATCGAAGACGTACTGCACTTCGCCTTCGACCGCGACGAGATAAGAGACGCCCTTACGGCACTAAGCGCATAGTGTCGCAAAACTAAGCCCAAGCGCACTCAAGTGTTCAAAGCATGTAGGGCGGAAGGTGCCAGCCTGTAGCCCGAGCCCCGTTGGGCTGCGTGCCCAGGGAACGCCGGAAAGTCAGCTAAAACTCTGGCCGCAGCCGCAGGTGCGTTGTGCGTTGGGGTTGTTGATGGCGAAACCCGACTCGAGGCCGTCTTTGAAGTCGAGGGTGGCGCCTTCGAGCAGCATGGCGCTCGACGGGTCGACGACAACCTTGACGTTTCCGTCGGTGCCGTAGCCCTTGGTGATGTCGTCGGTGGCGATCTCGGAGTCAAAGAACATCTCGTAGCTGTAGCCCGAGCAGCCGCCGGGGCGCACGGCTACCCGCAAGGCGAGGCCTTCTTCGTTTTCGGCTTCGATGAGCTGGCCAACTCGTTCGGCGGCCTGATCGGTGAGTGCAATCACAACAAACTCTCATTTCCGGTGTTCTGATGAGGTATATCGAGAGTGTACAGATCCCGATGGGTAGTAGAACACCCAGCGGCCCGGCATATTCCCCTCGGTTCAACGATACTTGTCACGCCAGGTGAGCTAAGTAGCCTCGAAGGACAGCGATAGGCTGGGGATATGAGCGCACTCCCGTCAAGCGACGACATCATCGAGATGCTTCGCGGGGTCATCGACCCCGAGCTCGGAAGTGACATCGTCGAGCTGGGCATGGCCAAAGGCGCGACGGTCGGCGATGACGGCCTGGTTCGCATCACCGTGGCTCTCACCACCAGCGGTTGTCCGCTGCGGGCCCAGATTCAAAAAGACATCCGGGCCCGGGTCGGTGGGCTTCCTGGCGTCACCAAAGTCAAGATCGACTGGACCGAACTGACCGCCGAGGAAAAGGCCGCCACCATGGCCAAGGCTCGGTTCAACGTGCAGAACTCCGATGCCCCCGAAACCAACGTGCCGCCCACCGCCAAGGTCGTCATGATCGCCAGCGGAAAAGGTGGCGTGGGCAAATCGTCGATCACCGTGAACCTGGCGGCCGGCCTCGCAGCGCGCGGTTACACGGTCGGGGTCATGGACGCCGACATCTGGGGCTTCTCGGTTCCGCGCATGCTCGGTGTCGATGGCGATCTGGTTTCCAAAGACAAACAAATCATCCCGCTCGAGCGAAAGATCGGTGATGGCCTGCTGAAGGTTGTCTCCATGGGCCACCTGGTGGCCGACGAACAAACAGCTCTGATGTGGCGTGGTCTCATGCTCAATCGAGCCGTGCAGCACTTCATCGAGGATGTGCACTGGGGCGACGACTGCGACTACGTGCTTATCGACATGCCTCCGGGTACCGGTGACGTACAGATGGGCGTGGCGAAGCTTCTGCCTCGTTCGGAAATGATCATCGTCACCACGCCGGCAAAGGCTGCCCAGAACGTGGCTAGCCGGGTCGCAAACATGGGACGTAGCTACTACCTGCGCATCGCCGGGGTCATCGAGAACATGACCGCCTTTGTCGCCGACGACGGAACCCGTTACGAGCTGTTTGGCGCTGGCGGCGGCGAAGAACTCGCCACCGAAATCGGTGTGCCGTTGTTGGGCCGAGTGCCTATCGATGGCGCGGTTGCGGCCGGCGGCGACGTGGGTGAGCCAATCATTCTCGGATCCGGGCCGGCATCCGAGGAACTCAACAAAATCGTCGACACGCTCGTGAACGAGATTGTGCCACCGGTAGAGATGGCTGGCTGCTCGGCCCGCATGTTCGATGCCATGAACGCAGCCCTCGACGAACTCGACGCCCAAGAAGCCGAACCCGCCTAAACGAACTGGTTCCGGATGTGGTCGCTGCGGCAGCCAGATCCGTCGCCAGTTCGGGATTTTTGGGGTGAGAATGCGAATGAGGTGGGGCCGAAGCCCCACCTCATTGCTGAAGTATTCGGTTACTGAAGTATTCGATTGCTGAGGTACTCAGTTGCTAACGGTGCGCTCTACGTGAGCGACCCGGTAGCCAGGTAACTAGCGGTCGCCGAGGCGACGGCCTGCACGGGTTGCTACGACGCCTGCGCCAAGAAGCAGAGTTCCGAGACCGACCATGATGGGGGTCTCAACACCGGTCTGAGCGAGGTCGCCCGACTCTTCGGCGGGAGCTGCGTCTTCGGCTGCTTCCTCAGCGGGAGCTTCCTCGGCGGCAGCGTCGCCACCAACGCTCACAAGAACGGCTCCGGCGTCAACGCCACCGGCGTCACCACCGGCGATGGCAAGGCCCTCTTCAGGAATGTTGTAGGTGACTTCGACCGAGAAGGTGCCATCGTCGCCGATGACCACGGGAAGCAGGTTGCCGATGTCGCAGAGGGCGTTTGCATCGCCTTCGGCGAGAACGTCAAGGTCGCCGCCGGCGCCTTCGCACGGCAGAATGAAGATCGAGTTGCCAGGAGTGAACGCTTCACCGGTGAGGGTGATGGTGGCCTCGCCCGCGGCATCGACCGACGAGGGGTCGGCAGTGATGATCGGACCGTCCTGAGCGGACGCCGTGCCGGTGAAGATAGCGAGCATCGCTACCAGTAGGCCGATGATTGTTACTTTCTTCATTGTTCCCTCCGAGGAGCAATAGTTTCGATCTCACCCAAGGCGGTCTGGGTAGCGAGGTAAAACGTAGCGCAAGAAATCGACCGAGGGTGATTTCAGTCACCACGAGATGTGCCGTGAGACTAGCGACGTCCCGGATATGTACGCAAAAACCCTAACCTGATGCGGGTTGGTGATGCTTTGTTCGGCCGATTAGGCCCGGAAACGGCGGGCGTTGCGGGTGGCGACATAGCCACCAAACAACAGGACGACAGCAAGGTTGAGCAGAACGGCAGTCTCGCCCGGACCGGTTTCGGCCAGGTCGGCGTCGGCGGCTTCGGTGTCGTCATCGGCGGCCGCGTCATCGTCAGCATCGGCTTCGTCGGCATCACCATCGTCGGCATCACCATCGTCGGCGCCTGCGTCAAGAACCTCAACGGTACCAACGGCACCGGCGGTGGATGCTGGGTCGCCAGCGGCGAACACCAGACCTTCAGCCGGAACATCCCAGTCGGCGGTGACCTCGAACGTGCCGTCTTCGCCGACGGTCGCCGGGGTGAGGCTGCCGGTGTCGCAGGTATCGCCGGTGGCGTCGGCCTCGTCGGTCACATCGGGACACGGAAGGATGAAGATTGCGAGTCCGGAGGGCCAATCGGCACCGGTGATGGTGACATCTTGTTGACCCGGCTCGGCTACGGGCTCGGCGGCAACCGATTCGGTGGCTTGTGCAAAGGCCGCCGGTAGGCTGACAAAAAGAAGGACTGCGGTGAGTAATGCGCCTAGGAAGTTCTTCATGGTGAGCTTTCTTTCCCCGAACTGGTGAGTCTGGCGCGTCTACTGGGCGCGTCGATCGGTAGCGAAAGAGTAGTTCACACCGAATACGGTTCCGAAAGTTGAGAACCCGTCTTTTTGCTCGGCAAGCAGTGCTTCTCAGCGCATTTTCTGAAACGACGTCGCGTCTCAATCTGCGCTGGTCAAGGCACCGGAGCTTTGCAAACGTACGTCTTGGAATCCGCTAAGCAGCCGAACAGAGAACCGAGCTATTCGGCTGGCGGATCGAGCTTGCCCCGACGCGTGATGTCGGTTGAGTCAACGTCGAATACGTCGCCACGATCGCTCTTGGCGCTCTTGTTGCCAAAGCCACCGCCGAACCCAAAGCCTCCGAAACCGCCGGCGGAAGACTGTGCCGAACCCATGGTGCCGTCGAACGGGCTCACCACCTTGACCCGAGATTTCACCGCTTTGGCCACCATCGGCCGAAGCAGGGCACGGATAGGCGGAAGAAGGAGCGAGACGCCGATGATGTCGGTGAGGAATCCGGGCGTGAGCATGAGCGCACCACCACCCACGATCATCGCGCCGTCGATAAGTTCGTTGGTTGGCATCTTTGCGTTGGCCAATTGATCCTGCACCCGCTTGATGACGCTGGTGCCTTCGCGTCGAACCAACCAGGCACCGACGATGCTCACAAGGATCAGCAGACCAATGGTGGGGAACAACCCAAATCCGCTGCTGACCTGCACGATCAGGTACAGCTCGATGAGGGGGACCACCAGAAACAACAACAAGAGGGGTCCGAACATGGGTCTAATGGTAGCGACCCTTCTATCCTGACCACATGGCGCCTTCAGCCAAACGGCCACCCTCGGTCGACAAACTTGCGCGGTCCCTGTCTGAAAGCGGCCTCCCGCATCCCCTGTTGGTCGATGTGGCGCGCGAGGCAATCGCCGCCGGCGATCATGAATCGGCTGCCGATCGCGTAGCCGATCTTCAGCGTTCGCTTCTGCAGCCGGTCATCAACGCCACCGGCGTGCTCCTGCATACCAACCTTGGTCGCGCTCCCTGGCCGAGCACCGATGCCGGCACGTACCGCAACCTCGAACTCGATCTGGCTACCGGCGACCGCGGCAGCCGCCAGGCCCACGCTCCGGTTCTGTTGGCCAAGGCGTGCGGAGCCGAAGCAGCGATCGTCGTGAACAACTGTGCATCGGCGGTCATGCTGGTACTGGGTGCGTTGGCGAAGGGCCGAGGCGTCGCCGTGAGCCGTGGCGAGTTGGTCGAGATCGGTGGCGGTTTTCGGGTACCCGAGGTTATGGAACAGTCGGGCGCAGCCCTGGTGGAGGTGGGAACCACCAATCGCACGCGCCGGGCCGACTTCGCCCGAGTGGTCGACGATCCGGAAATCGACGTGGCCCTTGCCATGCAGGTGCACCAGTCCAACTACAAAATCGTCGGCTTTACCGAGATGCCGTCAACCGCCGAGCTCTCCGACCTCGACGTTCCGTTGGTGGCCGACATTGGTTCTGGTCTCCTCGATGCTGCGTGCCCCTGGCTTTCGGCCGGCCCGCCCGAGTGGCTCAAAGACGAACCAGCTGCCCGTCAGACACTTGAGGCGGGCGCCGACCTGGTGGTGTTCTCGGGCGACAAGCTTCTGGGCGGACCTCAAGCCGGCATCATCGCTGGCGACGCCGAACTGGTCGCCAAATGCGCCCGGCATCCACTGGCTCGAGCGCTTCGACCCGGCGGCCTCGTGCTCGCATCGTTGCAGGAGTTGGCCATGGCCTATCTGCGACGCGATGGCGACGCCATCCCGTTCTGGCGCATGGCCAGCGTTCCGGTCGTCCAACTTAAGACTCGAGCCGAAGGGATTCGGAAACACTGCGGGGCCGACGCGGCTGTTGAGGTGGCCGACACGATGTCGGTGCCCGGCGGTGGCACGCTGCCAAGTGTCGAGTTTGCCTCGGCCGGTCTGTCGTTGGCCGGAAACCACCGCGAGGCGTTGCGGTCCCGCGATGTTCCGGTCATCGCCCGCGTAGTCGACGACACCACCATCGTCGACCTTCGCACGGTCGACCCGGAACACGATGGCCTGCTCGCCGAGTCGATCGGCCAGCTGAACCTCTGATGCACGTCATCGCAACCGCTGGTCATGTCGACCACGGGAAATCGACCCTGGTGAAGGCGCTCACCGGCACCGACCCCGATCGGTTCGCCGAAGAAAAGGCCCGCGGACTCACCATCGATCTCGGCTTTGCCGCGACCTCGCTGCCAAGCGGGCGCGGCGTGTCGATCATCGATGTGCCCGGCCACGTGCGGTTTCTGAAGAACATGTTGGCCGGTGTCGGGGCCGTCGACGCGAGTCTGTTTGTGGTGGCCGCGACCGAGGGTTGGAAGCCCCAGAGCGAAGAGCATCTGCGTATCCTCGAGCTGCTCGGCGCCAAGCACGGCATCATCGCGCTCACGAAGGTGGGTATCGCCGATGACGATCTCATCGAGCTGGCTCGCCTCGACGTGGCCGAACATGTCGAAGGCACGTTTCTCGAAGATGCCGAGGTCATCGGGGTCGACGCCCTGGCCGGCATCGGCGTGACCGATCTACAAGAGGGCCTCGACCGTCTCCTCGAGGAGACACCACAAGCCGCCGACTCGGCGAAACCGCGGATGTGGATCGACCGGGCCTTTGCGGCCAAAGGCGCCGGCACCGTGGTGACCGGCACCCTCACCGGCGGCCGTATCCGAGTCGAGGACGAACTGCTTCTGGAGCCCGGCGGGCGCACGGTGCGGGTTCGCGGATTGCAGAGCCAATACGCCGGACGGACCAAGGTTGGCCCGGGCAACCGCCTGGCTATCAACCTCACCGGCGTAGGCCACGACGAGGTGGGTCGCGGACACGTGGTGGTCCGCGAGGACCAGTGGCACCTGACCCAGGTGGTCGACGCCAGTCTTACCGTTCTCGACGCGGTAGACCACAAGGTGTCACGCCGCGGTGCGCATCTGCTCTACGTGGGTTCGGGCGAGCACCCGGTGCGGATGCGAATCCTCGGACCCGACGCATTGATGGCCGGGCAGACGGGCAGTGTCCGCATGTTCCTTCCCGTTCCGTTGCCGCTGGTACCGGGCGACCGTTTCGTGCTGCGCGAGGCCGGCCGCGGCGAAACCATCGGTGGCGGCGAGATCCTCGACCTGGCTCCAGTGCTTCCGGCATCGAAGGCCCAGCCCGACCGTTCGGTCGAGCGGGTGGTGCAGGAGCGCGGGTGGGTTGATGTCGAGCACCTGAAACTTCTGACCGGCGAGACCATGGAGCCCAACGTGGGCACCTGGGTGGTTTCGGCCGAGGCGCTCGAGACCAAACTGAGCGAACTGAGGGCGATGATCGACGCGGCTGGCCCGCTCGGTCTCGATACGGCGGTGCTCGATGACGAGAGCAAGGCCGCAGCCGCGCTGCTCGATGGCTTTGCGGTGGAAGCCGGCCGACTCCGAGCCGCTGACGCAGCCAGTCCAACCGCCGATCATCCCTTCGTCGACGAGCTACGGGCCAATCTTCTTGCGCCACCGGACGCGGGGCATATCGATCGGGGCGAGTTGCGCGAGCTCATGCGCGAGGGCGTGGTGTTCTCGACCGAAGGGGTGTACTTCGCCGCCGAAGCGGTCGACGCTGCTGTTGCGGTGGTGAAGCAGCTGCTCGCGGCCAGCGACGGCTTTACGGTGTCGGACTTCCGATCGGCGGCCGGCATCACCCGCAAGCATGCGTTGCCGCTGCTCAACCACCTCGACAACAACGCCATGACCCGCCGTCGCGATGATCTGCGTATCGCGGGTCCACGACTCCCCGACTAGCCGCCGGCGCCCCGAATTCGCTCAGCAATCGCGCTTGTGAAGAGGGTCACGTAGTTGACCTGCGGTTTCACCTCTTGCCATGCGAGTTTCGCGACCTATAGGGTCCGGAACGTCTCTAGGAGTAGGGAGCAGCAAGAAGCGTGAAATCGAAGAAAGCGACCCCATCGGCGCGCCGGTCATGGCAGGCGAAGGCCGCGTGCCGGGGCCCGCAATCAATGGTGTTTTTTCCACCGCCACAATTTGAACGAAAAGACGACCGGCTGGTTCGTGAGCAACGGGCCAAAGCCATCTGCGACGGGTGCAGCGTGCGCCAGGACTGTTTGTCCCACGCGCTCAATGTGCAGGAGCAGCATGGAATCTGGGGCGGACTCAACGAGAAGGAACGTCGGGTAACCCTCGCGTAGACCAGCTACCGTCAGTCGGCGACCGACTCGGCGGCCTCTGACTCCGCGTCGACGTTTGCGTCGTCGGAGTCAGCCGTGTCGATGTCTTCACCTTCTGGCGCGTCCTTTGGACTGCGGTCGCGGTAGTCGCGGGCTGCCCCCTCTTCGGGTTCGACCTCGAGCACAAGACCGTCGATCTCGGCGACGCGCGCCTGCTCGCCCACGGCGATCGGGGTTGCTCGGTTGGTACGGGCTCGCCACCGAGCGCCGTTGATGAGCACAACGCCGTCGGGCGCGACGGCTTCGACGACTTGGCCGTACTGACCCAGCATGTTCTGGCGGCCGATGGTGTCGGTCGAGAATCTGGTGCGAACCATCGAGGGCATGCCGTTGACCATCGCCAACATGATGCCGATGAGCCCGGTGAGGAGCGCGACCCAGCCGAGCGAGATGCCCTCATAGAGAAATACCGACCCGGCCACGAGGAACACCGCGCCCACGCCCGTCCAGAAACGCGGCACACCGGTTTGCACGTCGACGCCGAATGCGAGGATCGACAACACCAGCAGGGCGACGGCCCACCATCGCGCCGGCAGCACATCGAGGCCGTAGGCACCGCCGATAAACGATCCGGCGCCGATGATGCCAGCCACGCCAATGCCGGCGGTGAAGAACTCAAAGAGCAGCAGGGCCATGCCCATGATGAACAACAGGTAGGCCACCGGTGGGCTGCCGAGGTTGTGCACCTGCTGCTTGAACACCGACAGTGCGCCGAAGGCCACCTGGGTTTCGGGCACCCGCACGGGCTCTTCGCCTGAAGTGTCGATGAAGCTCTCGAATCCGGGCAGGTCGAGCAGGTACAGAATGACGGTTGGGGAAAGCCGACCGAAGCCGAACGTGACATCGTCGCCTTCGTCGCGGAACTCGTTGGTCTGGTTGCGAAGTTGCGGGTAGACCTCACGGAACTCGGGCGAGAACAGCGACTCGTCGATTGCCGGCTCGCCCAGATCGCCGAAATCGGACCCGTTGGCGATGCCCACATCGGCAGCGATGCCCAGCAGCTGGCCCGAGCGTCCGCGGGCTTCGGCCCCCGACGGTCCGACCCAGATGTTGACGGGAACCGAAGAGTTGATGATGCGGCCCACGAGCTCGTTGTATCGCTCGTCGTCCACCAGCACGCCGGGGCTGTTGAGCTGCAGCACAACGCCCTGCACGGAAGGATCATTCTCGGCGAGGTCGATCTGCTGCAGCACAAAATCGACAAGCACCGGGTCGAAGAAGCCACTGACTTCAACCACGTTGACCCGACCCAGATCGAACGATGGCGTATCGTCGGCGTCGTCTTGTGCGGCCGCGTTTTCCACCCCGCCCGCCAAGACTCCGAGGAGCATTCCGAGCAGACCTAGAGCAATCGCTGTGAGAGTCGCTAATCTTCGAAGTCGAGTGAGCACCCGTGGATCCTGACGAATATTTCGACCGAACACGCATGGTCATCGTGGCCGGCAAGGGTGGTGTAGGAAAGACCGTACTGGCGGCCACGTTGGCACGCCTAGCTGCTCGGACAGGTCGTTCGGCACTCCTGGTTGAGGTCGACGGCCGTAACGCTCTGGCACCGCTGTTCGATGTGGCCGAGATCGGGTACGAAGAAGTGGTCATTGCCCCGGCCACCGAGCACACGGCCAAGATCCGGGCGCGCAGCATTACCCCCGACACCGCACTTGTCGAGTGGCTCGATGATCACGGCATGAAACTGGTATCCAAGCGGTTGCAGCGCACCGGGGCCATCGAAGTCATCTCCACCGCCACCCCGGGAATCAAGGACTTGTTGGTCCTCGGCAAGATCAAGCAGTTGGTGCACGAATCCGACGCCGATGTGGTGATCGTCGACGCCCCGGCGGCGGGACATGCCCTCACGTTTCTGCGGGCGCCCGCTCTGTTGGCCGAGATGGCACGCAGCGGCCCGATTCACGCCCAGGCGCACTCGGTGCTTGCCATGCTGCACGACCCCAAGCAGGCTGAAGTCATGCTGGTGACCCTTCCCGAGGAGACCCCGGTGAACGAGCTCATCGACACCGCGTTCCAACTCGAGGACGACGTGGGTATCCAACTCGCTCCAGTGGTGGTCAACGGTATCTATCCCCCCATCGAGGGCCTCGACGCCGACCTGAGCAACGTGAAATCCAACCTGGGCGCCGCCAAGATCGCCGAGCTGCGAGCGGCTGGCGACTTTCGACAGCAGCGAAGCGCTTTGCAGACCAGCCAACAGGCTCGCCTGGCCGAGATGCTTCCGCTCGAACAGCTGACGCTGCCCTATGTGTTCGATGCCGATATCGGCTTGACCCAGGTCGATGAGCTGGCCGATGCGCTGGCCGATGCAATGGAATCGATCGATCTCTCATGAGCTTTGCAGACCTGGTTCGCGACAAGTCGATCGTTGTGTTGGCGGGAACTGGTGGCGTCGGCAAGACCACCACGTCGGCGGTGCTGGCACTGCATGAAGCACGAGCGGGCCGCAAGGTCGCTCTGGTCACCATCGACCCCGCGAAGCGACTGGCCGATGCGCTGGGTCTCGATGAGCTCTCGAATGCTCCGTCGCGAATCGATCTCTCCAACAGCGGTGAGGTTGAAGGAGACGGCGAGCTCTCGGCGATGATGCTCGACACGAAGTCGACCTTCGACGAGCTCATCACCCGGTACTCGGCCGACGAGC
>CAZGVQ010000001.1:0-27705 GCA_964529355.1 uncultured Acidimicrobiales bacterium | reverse complement strand
CAGTCAGATCAATAGCAACCATTCCTCTAGGTTTAGCAAAAAGCCAGCCCACCTGTCGACCACTGAGAGTGATTTCTTTCGTGACTCTATGTGTTCTCACTGGTACTTTTGGGCAGGTAGGAACACTTCCCCGTACTACCCCGTTAGACAAGCCCGTTAGACAAGCCCGTTAGACAAGGTCCCCCATGTGCGGCATTGCCGGCATCTATAACTACGCAACCCGCGAGTCGGTCGACCGGCGGATGCTCGAGGCGATGGCCGACTCGGTCGTGCACCGTGGGCCCGACGATGCCGGATTCTTCACCGGACCCGCGGTCGGGTTCGCGTTTCGCCGGCTATCGATCATCGACATCGAGGGCGGACATCAGCCGATGGCAAACCGCGATGGCTCGACCCAGGTGATGCTCAACGGCGAGATCTACAACTTTCGTGAGCTTCGCCGAGAACTTGAAAGCGCCGGACATCGCTTCGGTACCGCATCCGATACCGAAACGATCGTGCACGGCTATGACCGTTGGGGTCCCCAGGTCACCTCGCATCTCAACGGCATGTTCGGCATGGCGGTCTGGGATGCCACCAACGAGTCGCTCATGTTGGCCCGGGATCACATGGGCATCAAGCCGCTCTACTACTTCGACGACGGCACCCGCATCATCTTCGGATCGGAGTTGCGCAGCATCCTCACCGATCCGTCAGTACCGCGAGCCCTCGATCCGACTGCGCTGCGAATCTTCCTGACGTACGGCTATCTGCCGTCACCGTTCACCCTGTTCAAGAACATCCACAAACTCCAGCCCGGTCATCGACTCACCGCCGGCCGAGACGGCGTTCGGGTGGAGCGGTACTGGACCAGGGTGCCGCGAACCGACACGTCCATCGACGAAGCGTCGGCCATCGAGCAGTACACCTCGCTGGTAAACACCGCTGTCGACCGTCAGATGATGAGCGACGTGGCGGTCGGCTCGCTCCTGTCGGGCGGCGTTGACTCTGGCATCGTGACCGCCGCCATGTGCAAGTCATCGGCGACCGAACCGGTGCGCACCTTCACCGTTGGTTTCAACGACGACTTCGAGTGGGACGAAATCGAGGACGCCGCCGAGACAGCACAGATCCTCGGCACCCGCCATCAGTCGTTCAAAATCGATGCAAACGACTTTGCCGACTTCTTTCAGAAATCGATGTGGCACCTGGAAGAGCCGGTTCTCAGCCAAAGCACGTTCGCCTACTACCAACTCACGAAACAGGCACGCGATCACGTCACGGTTGCGCTGACCGGTCAGGGCGCGGACGAGCCGTGGGCGGGCTACCACCGCTACTTCGGAGAAAAGTACGGCGGGAATGTCCGTTGGCTGCTCGACAATCCACTCTCCGACGGCCTGATGAAGCGCCTGCCTGGCAACAACATCCACACCGACCGTCTCCGCCGGGCCACCGCTTCGTTGGGCGAACACGACCCGCTCAGTCGGTTCGTCAACATCCACAGTGTTTTTGGCAACGACGACGCCGCGTCGCTGATCCATCCCGACCTCGCCAACGACATACTCGACACCGATGCCGCTCAACCAATGAGGTATTGGCAACGCGACGTCCAACACCTCGACGGACTGACGCAGCTGCTCTATATCGACAGCCGGATGTCGCTGCCCGACGATCTGTTGCTCTATGGCGACAAGCTCGCCATGGCGAACTCGTTGGAAACCCGCGTCCCGCTGCTCGATGTCGACGTCATGGAATTCGTCGAGACACTGCCTCCGCAGTTCAAACTTCGGGGTCGCCAAACCAAGTACGTCCACAAGTTGGCCGCGTCGAACTGGCTCCCTGAGAAGGTGATCCACCGACGCAAGCGCGGCTTCGCAACCCCGGTGGACTCATGGTTCCAGGGTGCGCTCGACTCGTTCCTCAACGACACCATGCTCGCCGCCGACTCGGCTTGCGGCGAGTACTTCGATCGCACCGAACTCGACCGCATCCTCAACGAGCATCGCAGCGGACAGCGCAACCATCGCCGCCAGCTCACCACCCTGCTGAGTTTCGAACTCTGGCACCGTCAATTCATGAGAAGCTCGGCTCCGAGCATGTCCCTGTAAAGGCCCGCTATGCACATCTCAATTCTTGGCCTCGGTTATGTCGGCGCGGTGTCGGCCGCATGTCTGGCCGACGCCGGACATCAGGTGATCGGCGTCGACCTCAACCCGCTCAAGGTCGATGCCATTAACGCTGGCACCACTCCTGTTCTTGAAAAGCACGTACCCGAAATGGTCGCCGCCGCGGTTGAGGCCGGCCGGCTTCGAGCCACGGTCGACCTCGCCGAGGCGATTCTCGAAACCGACATCTCTCTGATCTGTGTCGGCACGCCCAGCAGATCAAACGGCGACATCGATATCGCCACCATCCTCAAGGTCGCAACCGACATCGGCGGAGTCCTCAGAGACAAAGACTCGTTTCACACCGTCACCATTCGCAGCACGGTGTTTCCCGGCACGTCGGAGCTGGTGGCCAACGCAATCGCCGAAGCCTCGGGGAAAACCCCGGACGTCGACTTTGCCGTCACCGTGAATCCCGAGTTTCTCCGCGAGGGCCAGGGCGTCGAGGACTTTCGCAATCCGCCATTGGTGCTCCTCGGAGGATCCTCTGACCAGGCGCTCGATACGTTGGCCGGACTGTACGACGGCATCGACGCACCGATCTACCGCGAGGACGTGCGGGTGGCCGAGATGGTGAAGTACGCCAACAACAGCTTCCACGCCACCAAAATCACGTTCGCGAACGAGATCGGCAACATCGCCAAGGCCATGGATGTCGACAGCCACCGGGTCATGGAGCTGTTGTGTGCCGACACCAAGCTCAACATCTCTCCGGCCTATCTGAAGCCCGGGTTCGCGTTCGGCGGTTCGTGCCTGCCCAAAGATGTACGGGCGTTGCAGTTCCGATCGAAGTCGCTCGACATCACCTCGCCGCTCCTCGACTCTCTACTCGAGTCAAACTCCGCCCAGATCCGTAGGGTTATCGACCAGCTCATCGCCTGGGGCGACCACAATCTGGGCTTCGTTGGGCTGGCCTTCAAGAGCGGCACCGACGACCTTCGCGAGAGTCCCATCGTCGAGGTCATCGAGCGCATGATCGGCAAGGGATTCACCTGCCGCATCTATGACCCTGAGGTCTCCACCGGGAAGCTCATCGGCGCCAACCGCGAGTACATCGAACGCGAGATTCCTCATCTCGACCAACTCCTCGTCGCCGATCTTGCCGACATAATCGACCACGCCGACGTGATCGTGGTGGCGTCGGCGTCCGAACAAACCAACAGAATTCTCGAACAGCGGCGTCCCGGACAACGGGTGCTCGATTTGGCTCGTATCGTTGAGTCACCGGTCGACGAGGACTGGTATCACGGAATCTGTTGGTAAGCCCTGACTCTTCCCCCAGCCACCGCCTCTGACGCGCCGCTACCTCCGGTAACGCGACCTCACGTTCTCCTGCTGGTCGAGAACTACTCGGTTCCTCACGACCGCCGCGTCTGGAACGAGGCCCGCACCCTCCGAGAGGCCGGCTATGCGGTGTCGGTCATCTCGCCCAAGGGCACCAAGCTCGACACCACAAGCTTCGAGAGAATCAGCGACGTCGACATCCACCGGTTCTCCATGCCCTTTGGCGGAGAGAACAAAGTCGACTTCCTCCTCGAATACGGCTGGGCGATGTCGGCTTCGCTGGCCTTGGCGCTCAAGGTGTGGCGCAAGAAGCCCTTTGCCGCCATGCATGTGGCGAATCCTCCCGACTTCTACTTTCCGTTCGAGCGGGCGTTTCGGTCCAAGGGCGTCAAGTTCATCTTCGACCAACACGACCTGGCCTCGGAGACCTACCTCGAGAAGTTCGACGAGGTCGACGCCGCGAATGCCGATGGCGGCACGTTCTACAAGCTGCTCCGGTTCTGTGAGAAGAAGAGCTTCGAGGCTGCCTCGATGGTGATCTCGACCAACGAGTCCTACCGCGAACGGGCAATCCAAGAGCTCGGCACGGATCCCGAACGCGTGATGGTGGTGCGGAACGCTCCCGACCCCAACGTGTACCAGCGGCGACCAGCACGGCCCGAGCTACGTGGCGAGTACGAGTCGATGGTGATGTTCGTGGGGGTCATGGGTTTCCAGGACGGTGTACACGTGCTGCTCGACGCCGCCCACCATGTGCGCGAGGTGCGCGGCCGGACGGACATTCTCTTTGCGCTGGTGGGCACCGGCGATCAGAAAGACAACCTGCTGGCCCAACACGAGCGACTCGGACTCGGCGAAGGCGTGCGGTTCACCGGGTTCATCAGCGAGGACGACATGCTCGACTATCTGGCCACCGCCGACCTCGGTGTGGCACCGGACCTCAACGGCCCGCTCAACGATGTGTCCACCATGACCAAGATCATGGACTACATGTCGATGGGTATGCCCGTGGTGTCATTCGACCTCAAAGAGGCTCGCCATACCGCAGGCGATGCGGCTGCGTACGTGAAGGAAAACAGCGGCGAGGCCCTGGGCGACCAGATCGTCGAGCTCATCGACGACCCCGAGCGAAGAGCCACGATGGGCGCTGCCGGATATGAGCGAATCACCGGTCCGCTCAGCTGGGAAAACAGCGCCCGGAACCTTCTCGAGGTCTACCGGCGAGCGCTCGACACTTAGCCCCGCGAGTTGCGGAGCGCCTGGATCTCTTCGCTACCCATCCGGTGCCGGATGACGAAGTAGGCCGCGAGACCAATGAGTCCGAAGACCCCGGCGACTGCGGTGGAAAGAGGTGGGTCGTCGAATCGCTGCACCACGAAGTGGGCGGCCACGGCTACGGGCACGAAACCAAGAAGGGCGGCACCGGTCGAGCGCAGCATGCTGCTGCGAAGGTTGTAGCCGTCGGAATTCCATGACGCACCGATGCGGCGGTCGAGGAACACACCGCCAACGATGTCGCCAAGCGCCACGGCCAGGCTGATGCCCAGTATCAGCTCGACGCCATCGAAGAGCGCCCATACTCCGAACACTGCCGCTGTGGTGATTCCGGTACGGATGGCGAACGCCTTCACGGGGTCGCTGGCGTTGCGCCGGCTGTAGGCCGAGGGAGTTCCTACCTGGAAGAGCGCGTCGCCGAGCACCGCGAGTCCGGCACCGATCAACGAGACGGTGAGAAGATCGCGGCCAAACTCGCTACCCAGCTCATTGAAGGCGGTACCCAGTGCAAGCGGGCGAGCCATCGCCACGATTGCGACCGCAGCGGGAATCGCTATGAGCGCCGCCAAACCGAGGCCGCGGTGGTACTCCTCGCGCCAGCCTTCGGGATCATCGTTGGCTTCGTGACGCGACAGCTGGGGAAGCATGGCCTGGGCAACCGGCTTGGCACCAAGAGCCACGGGCACGTTGAGAAAGTTGAGCGCCATCTGGAAGGCGACAAGCCCGCCGGAAACCACCGACGTGGCGACCGACAACAGGATGAACCGTGCGCCGTTGAGCACGGCGACGCCGCTGGACGGAATGGCCAGACGCACGATGTCGCGGACCGCTGGGTCCTTCCAGCCGGCCTTGGGTCGCATGTCGACGCCAGCACGTCGGGCACCCCAAACCTGCAACACGGTGTGGGCCGCAACGCCGGCCGAGCTTCCTCCGGCCAACAAAAGCCAACGGCCGGTGGTGAGCTCTTCGAGGGTTGTGCCGGTCTCGAACACCACGGCGTAGATCGCAAGTGCGCCGATGACCACGATGTTCTCGACGATGGGGACGGCCGCCGGAAAAGCGAAACGGCCCACGGCGTTCTGCACGGCGACGCCGGTGAACGCCAGGCCATAGCCCACGATCTGGGGTGCGGTGATGATGAGCATCGGCACCGCGGCACCGATGTAGTTGTCGGCTGCGGTGCCGGCCTCGATGTTGGCGATCGACACAAAGAGTCGGGCGGCGAAGGGACTCACCACCATCACCAAAAGCGCGACCGCAGAGAATGCTGCGATGAGTACGCCGGTGAAGTTTCTAGCGAGATCGCTCACCGCCTCGGCTCCGCCGCTGTCGAATCGCTCGACGAGCGGAGGCACGACCAGCGAGGCGAGCAGCGCTCCGATGGCCAACTCGAAGGTGATCCACGGAAGGGTGTTGGCGAAGGTGAAGAGGTTGCCGAACTGAGTCGGGCCGAGAACCGCGCCAACCAGAAGCACTCGGATGAACCCGGTGAGTCGACTGGCCAGTGTCCACTTCGCTACAGCAAGCGAATCGCCAGCAACCTGGCTACCGCCGTCCTCGACGGACTGTTCGATTGTGGTCATGGGCTCTCGGTGAATACAGGCGGGGGGTGGTGCGCAGCGATGAGACGCTTCGGTAGTTCAGAGTACGTCAGCATCGCGGCGAGTGATACCCCAGGATCAGCAGCTGCTGAACTTGTTGTTACCGCCGCCACCGAGGCAGACATCGGAGCCAAGACCACCGAAGTGACGATCGCCGCCGCCTTCGCCGTGAAGGATGTCGGCACCCTTGCCACCTTCGAGTCGGTCGTTGCCCTTGCCGCCTTCGATGAAGTCGTTTCCGGTTCCGCCACGGAGACGGTCGCCCATCGAGCCGCCGCGGAGCACGTCGTGGCCACCGCCGCCCTTGATGAGGTCGCGACCGGCGCCGCCGGCCAACACGTCATTGCCGCCGCCACCGAGGATGGTGTCTTTGCCGTTGCCGGCGCAGACCAGGTCGTTGCCCTTACGGGCATCGATCACGTCATTGCCGCCCTTGGCCACAATGACGTCACGGCCGTTGGTTCCCACGATGACGTCGGCGCCATTGGTACCGACGATGGTGGCTACTTCGCCTTCGCAGTACACCGGCGGAGGCGGCGGGGTGGTTGTGGTCGTGGTGGTCGAGGTGGTGGTGGTCGGCGCAGCCGTTGTGGTGGTGGTGGACGTGGTGGTGGTGGTGGTCGGCGCAAGCGTCGTGGTGGTGGTCGACGTGGTCGTGGTGGTCGACGTTGTGGTCGGCGCAGCCGTTGTGCTGGTGGAAGAAGTCGACGTGGTGGTCGGGAAGGTGGGCGGGTTCAGGTGCGGACCAACCCAGTGCATGAACAGCGTCTCGCCAGGAGCCCCGAGGGTGTTCATGACGCCCGGATCCCAGCGCCAGCGGGTGTCGTGGCCGTAGAGCATTCCGGTTACGCCCGAACGAAGTGCGGCGAGGGTGTCGCTCTCGACGTCGCTCGGCAGCACCGGATCGCCGGGGCCGTGTTCCTGGCAGCCGGTCCATGAGGGCTCAAAGCCTTCGTAGCGCATTTCGGCGGCGTAGATGTCCTTGCCACTCGGGTGGTTCACGGCGTTGGTCAGGATGCCTTCCATCTGGGAGGTCGGCATGCAGTGGCCGGTCTCGATCGAGAGGAAGTCCACCCATGGCTCATCGATGAACTCGAGCATGAAGGGAATGAGTGGCGAGGTGTGGAAGGTGATGGGCTTGGTGACGCCACCATCCTTCAGACCCTGGGCGACGTTGGCCCAGATCTGCGGGTCTTCACGTTCTGCGGCCGATGGTCCACAGAAGTTGTCGCCGCCGAGGACGAAGTAGGAGATCGCTGGATGGTTGGCGAAGTCGGCGGCAATCTGTGAGCCGACGCCGTAGGAGCTCGCGAGGTTCAGCGGACCCTGGTGGAGGTTCTGGCAGAACCCGTTGGTCCAGTCGCCATGGAGGTAGCGAACGCCCCAGGAGGTGACGAACCCGACCTTGAGTCCGCGGGCGTGCATCTCGTCGAGCAACCAGGTGACATCGTCGGCATAGTCCTGCGGGAAGATGATCTCGCCGTTCGGGCCGAGCTCGGCTTGATAGTCGCCCTTGGCCGTCTGGTTCGTGAATGCGGTACCGGTGGTGGTCATGTAGGCAATCCACGCGCCGGTGAACCCGGCCTGCACCAGGTGATCCATGTAGGCGATCTGCTCGGCCTGGGTGGCCTTGAAGGTCAGCTCCCATGCCGTGTCATAGGCCACGACACTCTGGGTGACGTTGGGGTCGTGGTGGGCCTGCGCCGGGGCAGGGACGACGGCGGTGACGCCGAGAATCGTCAAGAGCGCAACGAGGGCTGCGAAGACCGTCCTGCTTGAGGAGCTGCGGGTTGTGGGAGAGCCTGGGATACGAGGCATTGGTGGGGAGTTCCTGCCGTTGGGTGCTTTCTTCCAGAGTAAATCCCACTCTACGTGGTCGTACAGGGTCAAATGGCCCAACCTCATACCCATTTTTGGTATCTTTCGATTCTTTTGGACATTTTCAGTGGCAAAGAATGGCTGGATGACTCATTTACGACCGAAATCCCCTTCTTCTACCTTGGGTCCATGTCGAGCCTCCCCCACTCTCGCCGCTCTGTTTCAGCCACCCGCACCGTCCCGGTCTTGCTGGCGATTCTGAGCCTTCTCGCCGCCAGCTGTTCGATTGCCGAGAGCGACGATGTTGCTCTGGCCGAGAGCGAACCGCTCATCATCGAAACGCCCGAGGTCACAGAACTCGGCTTCGAAAAGCCGGTACCGATGCAACAAGACGTCAGCGACCCCGAGGGTCAGGACATCGACAAGATCATTGTGCGTCGACCAGCGGAGCGGTTCGCCCTGAACTTTAAGGGGATGGAAGCGCAAGGGTTCGGGGGCGTTGACTTCGACGTGCTTGAAGAAGCCGCAGACACCAAGATCGACTACGTCGTTCACCCGGGCGCATTGTCGATCAAGGCCGGCCGCGACGGACGATCACTTCGCCAACGCTTCGACCCGTCGACCGACGGTTCACCACGGGTGGAGTTCGCGGCCTCGATTCCCGATGCCGACGATGAATCGTGGCTTTCGTACCGCATTTACTTCGAGCGCAACTTCGAATGGAACAAGGGCGGAAAGTTGCCCGGGCTCGCCGGCGGCACGAACCCGACCTTTGAAGGCGCCGACGGAACCGATGGCTTCAGCGCCCGACTGGCATGGATGCCCGACGGCCAGATGGGCGTCTACCTCTACCACCCTGACCGCCCCGACGAGCTCGGCGAACTCCGCGGCACCTTTGGAGTCTTCAAGCGCCAGCAATGGCACAGCATCACCCAACGCGTGGTCATGAACTCGCGGGGTCAGAGCGATGGCATCCTCGAGGTCTGGCTCGATGGCCACCTGGTGTTCACCGACAACACGATGAACTGGCGCACCAGCGGCACCTTCGGCGCCGACTCGTTCTTGTACTCAGCGTTCTATGGCGGCGGAAGCGTCGACTGGGCACCAACCCAGACCACCTACGCACGCATCGCTGACATCAGCGTCTCGACCACCAATCAGTCGCTCAGAACGCTCTCGCGCTAACCACTCGCAAGCAGTTGTTGCACGGTCTTGAGGTAGACCTGCGTCGCGGTTACCAGCTCATCGATCGACACGAATTCGTCGAGTGAGTGCGCCTGGGCGAGGCTGCCAGGACCAAAGATCACCGACGGACAGCCGAAGTTTGGCGCGTCGGTCGAACCGGTGAACGCCTCGATAATCGCGGGCCGACCGGTGACGCTCTCGAACTGCAGACCAATGGCGGTGACCACTGCAGAATCCAATTTCGTGTCGAGCGGGGCCGCGTGCATGGTTGGCCCATCCAGCTCGTAGCGGAAGGATGGATCTGCCTCGGCAAGGGGCTCGATGATGGCCCGATACTCCGCCTCGACCTGGTCGACGGTTTCGCCCGGAATCATGCGCCGATCGACTTCGATCTCGCACCGGTCAGGCACGGTCGACATGATCTCGCCTCCGTTGATGACGCCGATACTGAAGGTGCCGTGTCCCACCAGTTCATGAGGTGTTCGGGCGGTGAGTTCGTCGTTGTAGGTCGAGAACGCGGCAATGACCTCGGCCATCTTCTCGATGGCGTTCACTCCCTGAGAGCGCAGGCTCGAGTGCACCGCCTTTCCGAAGGTGCGGATGTGCATACCCAACTGGCCCTTGTGCGCCGGGCAGACCACCAGGCTCGAGGGTTCGCCCACAATCGCGTAGTCGGGAACCGGCCCGACCTGCGCCCAATGCGCCGAACCAGCCATGCGATCCTCTTCATCAGCGATGCCCGCGATGAGCAGTTCGCCCGCAAAGTCGCAACCGCCCCGATGAAGCAGCCGACCGACCTCGACAAAAGCCGCCAGCGCAGCCTTCATGTCGCAGGACCCACGACCGTAGATCCGACCGTCGGTAACGCGGGCCTCAAACGGATCGTCGTAACCGGTAACCCCTACGGTGTCGAGGTGTCCGGCAAGCAGCACCGTCGGCCCAGGCTTGCTGCCCTTGAGCGAACCAACAACGTTTGGGCGGCCGGGCGAAACCGTCTCGAGTCGAACCTCGCAGCCCACTTCGCCGAGCATTTCGCCATAACGCTGCGCAATCTCCTGCTCGCGCTCTCCCTCTGGCGGTGTTTCGCCCGGGGCGAAGGGGTTCACGCTCGGTATCGCGATGAGTTCGCGGGTATGCGCGACCAGTTGCGCTGTGTCGACGAAGTCCAGGGGATCTGGCATGGTCATCGGTGGTGCACTTTCCTCGCTCGATTCCTCGAATGGTGAACTGCAAATTTCTTTTGCGCGCCCCCACATAGTGGCCTTTTCTCCGCTTCTATAGATGTGTGGACACTTCTTCATCATCTTCTACAACCCCAACTCCTACCGCTTCCCGCTGGAAGAAATGGCGCCGGCTCCTCCTCACGATGGCCGCGGTCTCACTCGCTGCTGCCGCTTGCAGCTCGGCGACTTCCGGTGACGCAGCATCTTCGGACGCCGGTGCGTCCGATAGCGCCGACTCCGGGCCGTTTGTGGTCGACGCAGCGAACCTGCCGGTCGGAACTGCACAGGACTTCGGGCCAGCGCCCGCGGTGCCCAGCGGCGACCTGAGCCAGGAGACCATCGACAACCTCAATCTGGTGTTCGGGGACAATCTCGTCGAAGGCATCTTCGGCGACGAACAGAACCAGGCACTGTCGGACCTTGGCAACAGCGACGACCCCCGGCTCGCCTGGTTGTTCAGCGACCTTCTCCGAATCGCCCAGGGCCAGGACCTCCGAGCCAACCTCATCCAAGCAGGCAGCAATGCCACCGGCGCATCCATCGATCCGTTGAGCCCCTGGCTCGACCTCACCGATCGGCTGATCGCCTGGGACATTCCGGCTCCGCCCAACTACCTCGAATGGAAGAGCAACATCTACACGGTCATCGTGGCCGAGTGGGAGCCGCTCTTCGACGAGAACGCCACCGAAATCGACTGGCGCTATGTCTCCTGGGGCGGCGTGGGAATCGACGCCCGCGAGTACGACAGCGACGACCAGTTCAACCCGGTCTGCAACTGCATCCCCGCCATCGATAACCCCGAGGTCACCGATGTCGCTGGGGCCGGTTGGCTCAATGACGACGACATCGTCTTCGGCATCACGCTGAACGGCGAATCGCGGGCCTACCCCCGCAGCGCCATGGAGGTTCGCGAGATGGTCAACGACACCCTCGGCGGCCGCGACCTCGGTATTCCCTACTGCACCCTTTGCGGTGCGGCACAGGCGTTCTTCACCGATGAGGTTCCCGACGGAATCGATCGCCCGATTCTTCGCACCTCGGGTCTGCTCAGCCGATCAAACAAGGTGATGTATGACCTTCGATCGCAGTCGGTGTTCGACACCTTCCTCGGCGATGCGGTCACCGGTCCGTTGTCCGAAATCGGTGTCAGCCTTCCTCAGGCAAGCGTCATCACCACCTCCTGGGGCGAATGGCGTGAAGCGAACCCCGACACCACGGTGCTCGCCGAAGGCCTCAACCTTGGCCGCGACCCCGACTTCCGCAACAACCGCGACGCCAACGGCCCAATCTTCCCGGTCGGCGATGTCGACCCTCGCCTCGATGTCCAGGAAGACATCGTCGGGGTCACCACCCCGTCGGGCAACCAACTGGCGTTCCACTCCGATACCGCCAGGGCGGCACTTCGTGACGGTCAAACCGTTTCAGCTGACGGCGTAGAACTTCGCCTCGTCGGTGGCGGTCTTCAGGCCTTCACCACCGACGGCGAGCCGGTCGCCAGCCACGAAGCCTTCTGGTTTGCCTGGTCGCAGTTCCACCCCGGCACCGACCTCTGGCCAGCCTAAGCATCGGGTTCTACTAGCGCCCGCTCCCCAACGCTCCACCGCTAAATCGTCCACTGCCCGACGCTTTGCCAGAGAACCCGTATTCTTCGCCTGCGCCGATGTTGAGTACCTCGCCCGCAACGGCGTAAGCGGCAACTGCCAGGGCCACTACGGCTAAGGCGATTGCTGCGGTTCGGATGTTGACGGTGATTGGTGTGTGCGTGGTCATGGCTTCATCGTGCAGGGATCGCTCGAGGACTTCCGTGCCCGTCAGCACGAAACAGGAAAATTCTCTGAAGAGATGCCACCGCATCGCTATTCATCTCTTTGAATGATCTTGCGAACACCGACCCCGGGGGTACGCATCCGTCTCCGTCCGAGCCGTCCACGTCTATCTGGTGTCTGAGCAATATCGACCAAGAAGGGCTAGCCGAGCTGGTGATACATGTTGTTGGCCGGGTCGGGATCGAACCGACGACCTCCAGAATCAAAATCTGGCGTTCCACCAATTGAACTACCGGCCAAGGTAGTCACTTACGATACCCCTCCCGGCCCGGCCAGGCTGTGCTGAATTTCAGCTTTCTTGTCACCCTGGTTACGGGCGAGCGGGTGCAACCCGGTAGATTCGAGAGCCATGGGATCCCTCGTAAAGAAGCGCCGTAAGCGCATGCGGAAGAAGAAGCACAAGAAGATGCTGAAGCGCACTCGTGCTCAGCGCCAGCGCGGCCGCTAGGCGGGCATTCCCCACCCTCGGGGCACAGTGTTGGCGACTACACAACCGTCGCCGCTGAACGCCCCTTCTACAAACCACGTACTTCCACTTCCGGCTAGTCGCGGGCGCTCGCCCGAAACTTCGGCCAGATAGTCGCGGTACTGCGCGAGGTCCGGAGCCACCACCATGGCTGCCGGTTCCAAGTCGTTGCCAAAGTCACCTTTGGGGCCACCCAGGTCATCCCACGCTCGGTACACCTCGATGGTCGAGCAGCCAAACGGTGGGGTCAGCAATGTATAGGTGCGCTCGACATACTCGAGCTCTTCGATGACCTCCCCGATACCGGTTACCCGGGCGCGTCCGCCGCGCAGACAGAACGCCACATCGGCACCAATCGTTGCCGCTGACCGTTCGTCGTCGTAGTCGGCCCACCGCAGGATGGCGGCCGCGTCCGACGAACCTCCGCCCAGCCCGGCGCCTGGCGGGATCGCCTTATCGATGAGTACGCCAGCGCTCCGGTCGGCAAGCCTGAGCGCCTTTGCCACCAGATTGTTCGGACCCACCTCAACCTCGGGCGCGTTGAGAATTTCGATGCCGGTTCCGTCGGGCGTTACCTCGAGACGGTCGTGCAGATCGAGGGTTACCATCTCGGCCGCGATCAAGTGATAGCCGTCGTCCCGCAGGCCAGCCATCGCCAACGAAACGGTGAGCTTTGCGGGAGCGAGGATCTCTATCACGTTGTCGAGGGTAGAGGATCGGCCATCGCCAGAGCGCCCCACTCCTCGACCGTGAGCTGCTCGGGCCGAGACTCCGGCGCGATTCCCGCCTCGGCAAACGCTTCGGGAGCAATGATCCCGGCCAGAGACTTGCGCAGCATCTTCCGGCGCTGCCCGAACCCAGCTCGCACGAGACCGAAAAGACGCTGGGGGTCTGCGGCCGTAGCGGGACCATCCGGGCGCCGCACGATCTCGACCAGGGCTGAGTCCACCCGCGGCTGGGGAATGAACACCGACGGGGGAACTTTGCCAACCACCGATGCCGTTGCCCAGTGAGCCACCTTCACCGACGGGATGCCGTAGGCCTTATTACCCGGTTGGGCGGCCAGCCGCTCCCCCACTTCAAGCTGCACCATCACCAGCATCCGCTCGATCAGCGGTACCTCGTCGAGCAGATCAGCGATGAGCGGCGTTGCGATGTTGTAGGGCAGGTTCGCCACCAGGACATGCGGAGTGTCTTGGAGGACTTCGGCCCAATTCGCGGTCATGGCATCGGCCTGAACCACCCGCGCGTCCGGAGCCACCTCGGCCAGCGGTGCGAGCAGGTCGGCATCGATCTCGACCGCCGTAACCCGAGCACCGGTCTCGAGAAGCGCCAGCGTCAGTGAGCCAACACCCGGGCCAATCTCAACGACATGATCATCAGCCGAAACATGCGCCAATCGGGCGATCCGGCGCACCGTGTTGGGATCGGCAACGAAGTTCTGCCCTTTCGACTTCTTGGGGGCCAGCCCGTATCGGTCGAGGAGCTCGGCGACCTGGGCCGGCGAGTGTGTCATTTCGCCGACGTCGAGATGACTACGCGATGCCCGCGACGCGCGAACAGCTGGGCCAGGCCGAACCGGGCGACTGCATCCGGGTGAGGGCCAGCGCCATTGCATCCTGGTTTCCCGGGAGGGCCACCGCGGGATCCTCGCCCGACAGTTCTGGGTGGAAGCTGTCGGCCACCCAATCCCAGGTGGCCTGACTGAACTGGTACGCACCCCGGAACTTCCCGGTGCTACTCACGGCCGAGTAATTGTTGGAGGACTCGCACTCACGAAGAGCGGACCACTGGTCCGGGGTGGGGTCACCGTCTTGCGCAGCAACGGGCGTGACGGGGCCGGCGACTGGCGGAGTTGTATCCGGCGGGGTCGTTTCGGGAGGAGTCGTATCGGGTGGGGCCGTCCCCGGAGGGGTGGAGTCCGGCGGCGTCGTGTCAGGAGGAGTCGTATCGGGTGGGGCCGTCCCCGGAGGGGTGGAGTCCGGCGGCGTCGTGCCGGGAGGTGCCGTGTCTGGAGGGGTGGAACCGGGTGGCGTTGTCTCCGGAGGCGCAGTATCGGCAGGCGTCGTATCGGGGGGCACGGTGACCGGAGGTGCGGTCGTTGCAGGGGCTTCGGTGGACGAAGGTGCCGGTTGGCTTGGCGCGGCCGTGGTCGGTGCCGACGTCGTGGGAGCCACCGTTGTATCGGCAGTCTGAGCGGTGTCGAGAGCCAGCGTGGTTGGCACCGAGGCCGTGGTCGAAGTTGTGGTCTCCGGCGCCTCAGCGTCGGCGAACTCGCCCGACTCGTCGATGCTGAGGGTCACCGCATCGTCGGTGGCATCTGCGTCGGACTGGTAGTCGAGAAGAAGCACAGGAAGCGCGAGAACGGCGACCAATACGGCCAACGCAAGACGCCATCGTTCTGGTCTCTTGGACTCCAGAGCCCCAAACCCTTCGACTTCACTCCGCCCGGGACTTTCCCAAGGACCGAGACGACGTTAGGTCCGTCGTAACACGAACGCAATCCGTTCACTACGCACAGTGGTTGCACAATCACTGACAAATCGGAACGCTTGGCGACGATTGTCAGTCGGTCTCGTCCGCCGAAAACCGATAGAAATCCTGCGCTGCTTGGGTGGTGGACAAAGCAACCGTCTCGACATCGACGGCTTTCACTTCGGCAACTTTCGCACCGACCAGAGAAACGAACGCTGGTTGGTTCTTCTTCCCGCGGTGAGGCATGGGCGCCAGGTACGGCGAGTCGGTCTCGACGAGCAGCCGATCGAGCGGCGTGATCTCCACCGCCTCACGCACATCGGCGGCACTCTTGAACGTCACGATGCCGCTGATCGAAATCATCGCCCCCCGGTCAAGACACTCCTGCGCCTCGGCCGCTCCCCCGGTGAAGCAGTGGAACACGGTGCGGCGAGGTGTTCCCTCGGCGTCGAGCAGCGCAAAGGTCTCGGGCCACGCTTCGCGCGTGTGAATCACCAACGGCATGTCGTGCTTGTTGGCCAGGCCCACCTGCGCGGCGAAGGCGGCATGCTGATCCTCGGGCGACGAGTGGTTGTAGTGAAAGTCGAAACCGGCCTCGCCAACCGCCAGCACCTTGGGATGCGCAAGGAGCTCCTCCAAGCCATCGACTCCGTGCTTTGCCTCGTGGGGATGTACGCCGGCGGTCGCCCACACGTTGGGGTAGCGCTCGGCGAACGCGATCGACTCAAGGGTCGTCTCGATGTCGCACCCCACGGTCACCAGCGTCGATACGCCAGCCTCCACCGCATCGCGGAGCGTGTCCTCGACGGTCTCTTCATCGAGATGGCAGTGATTGTCGATCCACTCGGTCATGACGTGGGCTTGAACCTGGGGAACATGGGGTCGCCCACCTCAACCGCGAGTCCGCCCGGGTACCCGCCCCAGGTTGCAGCCGCCGGTAGTCGCTGGTCGGCCACCAGGCCGTCAAGGCCAATGCGTTTCCAGGCGATCTCGACCGCTTCGGGAATTGCGGGGCACGCCATGATCGACGCGATTCGGATGACCTCCAAGGCGTCGCCCATGACGGCGTCAACCTCGGTGCCCGGGTCCATCTTCCAGGGCTCCATCTCGGCCAGGTACTCGTTTGTCTCGCGCAGGAGCCGCCACGTTGCATCGAGCGCGGCCGACGGTTGCACCGCGTCCCACGCTGCGGAAGCTTCGCGGTACGCCGTTTCGGCGGCCGCGACGAGGGGCGAGGTCGGAGACGGCGCGGGTCCGATACCTCCACACTTCTTCCCCACCACGGTGGCCACCCGCGAAACCAGGTTGCCGTAGGTGTTGGCGAGATCGGTGTTGTAGGCCTCGACGATCCCCTCGTAGCTAAAGTCGCTATCGGGACCGAACGAGTGGTTCCGCAGCATTGCGTACCGGAAACCGTCGACCCCGAAGTCTTCGACGAGCTCAGCGGGCGCAATGGCCGTGATGTTTCCGGTCTTGCTCATCTTTTCGCCGCCCAGCAACAAGAAACCATGAACGTGAAGCTGTGGGAGGGGTTCGATTCCGGCCGCCAGCAGCATGGCCGGCCAGTACACACCGTGGAAGCGGAGAATGTCCTTCCCGAGGAAGTGGTGGGTGGCCGGCCACCACTCGGCGAAGCGGGCGTCATCCGCGCCGTACCCGGCGGCCGTGGCGTAGTTGATGAGCGCGTCGTACCACACGTAAAACACGTGATCGGAATCCCACGGCACGGGGACGCCCCAGGAGATCGAGGTACGAGAGATCGACACATCGTCGAGTCCCTGGCGCACGATGCCCAGCGCCTCGTTGCGATACCCGGTGGGGCCAATGCTGGGTGCCGTCGTCTCATCGGCTTCAAGCCACTCGGTGAGTTGCTCGGTGAACGCTGACAGCTTGAAGAAGTAGTTGTCCTCCACCATGTGTTCGATGGGCCGCTTGTGGACGGGGCAATTGCCATCGACCAGGTCGTCCTCGACGTAATAGGCCTCGCACGACACGCAGTAGTCGCCCTCATAGGTGTCGGCGTAGATGTAGCCGTTGTCGTAGGCCTTCTGAAGCAGGGCCTGCACCGCGGCGTGATGGCGGGGCTCGGTGGTGCGGATGTAATCGTCGTTCGAGATGTTCAGCAGGTTCCACGTGGCAGCAAACCGCTCGCTGGTTCGTGTGGCGTGCTCGAGGGGTTCGAGCCCTGCTTCCTCGGCGGCGCGCTGCACCTTAAGCCCATGTTCGTCGGTGCCGGTAAGGAAGAACACGTCATCGCCAACGAGTCGGTGCCAGCGGGCGACGGCATCGGCGTTGAGGGTCGTGTAGGCGTGCCCAACATGGGGAACGTCGTTGACGTAGTAGATGGGCGTAGTGACAAAGAACTTGGTAGCAGCTTCGTTGGACGCCTCAGAATTCTGGGTGTTGGACACCCTGCAAGGCTAACGGCTCCAACGGTTAGCCGACGTCGAGAAACCCAGGCTCATCGTGGTCGCCGGCCGACAGCTCGTGTGACTCCTCGAAGTCGAGCGGCTCGTTGGCAACCCTGCGCAACGTTGCCCGCTTCGGGGTGGTCGGTTGTTCGAGCATGCTCTGCGCTTCAGCGTCGAGCACCTCATCGATGCCGGCCTGTGCCCGCACCTGGTTGACCTTGTCGAGTTTCTTCTCGAGCACCCGGCGTCGGGTTCCGCTCAACTCATCGAAAGACTTGTTGACCGTGCCGAGCTGCTTGCCAACCTTGTCAAGCGCTCCGCAGAACTTGGTCCACTCGTCGCTGAAGGATCCGAGGACCTGCAAAATCTCGGCCGAGGTCTTCTCGACCATAAAGCTGTCGATGGACTGGCGGATGACGCCGAGCACCGCGAACAACGTGGTGGGTGAGCACAGCACGACGCTCTGGCTCAGGGCGTAGTCGAGGAGCCCGCCATCGTTGTCGTGGATGAAGCCATAGACGCTCTCGTTGGGAATGAACAGCAACACGTAACCCACCGTGGAGTCCGAGTTGGAGTAATCGCGAGGCTCAAGCTCTTTGATGCGCGCCCGCACATCGCGAATGAAGGTCTTCGCGGACAGATCCTTGTCGGCGTCGGTGTCGGCCTCGAGGTACCGAAGATAGTTATCGACCGGGAACTTGACGTCCATGTGCAACATCTGGTCGGACGGCAGGAGGAACGTGAAGTCGGGAGTGGTCCCGCCCTCGAGCTTGGTCTGTTTGCGGTAGTTGATGCCTTCGATGAACCCCGCGGCGCGCAGCACGTCGTCGGCCATCCGCTCACCCCACTGACCGCGGGACTTCGGGCTCGCCAGAGCATGGCGGAGCTGGCTGGTGGTCTCCACCAGCGCCTGTTGGTCGCGGGCGGTGGATTCGAGACGCTCGACCAACAGTCCGTGCTGCTCGGAGCGCTCGTTCTGCAGTGACGCCACCAGCTTGCGGAGTGCCGCCAGTTCGCCCTTCATGTTGCCGACCTGTTCGCCCATGAGCTTGGACATACCGCCAACGCTCTCGCCGACGGTGGCCTGCACGCCGTCGACCTTCTGCCCGACGACCTGATCGACCGCCGCCAGCTTTTTGTCGAGTGTCTCGACGACGGCGCTGATCTTCTGGTCGAAGGTCTCTGACCGCACCGCCATTTCGCGCTGGCCGCCCTCGAGATGGGTCGCGAAGGTATCGCTGGCCACCGCGAGCGCCCGCTCGACGGTTGACGCCACCTGCGCCTCGTTGGTGGTGGTGAGCTGTCCGATCGCTGCGCTTACCGCAGCGTCGACCGCCTCGGCACGCTGCTCCTCGGCCTGGGCATGGGCAGCCTGGGTGGCTCGGGTGGTGGCCCGGTCGATGAGCAACCACAAAACCATGGCCAAAACGATGAGAGAAAGAACGCCGAGAAGGAGAAGAAGAACCATGCCTCCACCATAAAGATGGGGTGTGACACGGTCGGGGATGCGCCAGGGCTAGCAAGAGGGCCCAATAGTCACAACGCATGTCTAAAAAAGGCCTATTTGGCCCAAATTCAGGTGTCTGTCCTCCCAAAAGCGCCCACATGAGCCGATGGAACGGCATCCCCCTAGGAATTCTTATGTCTGAATCCAAACTTCTCTCGTCAGTTCTTTCCGGTCTTTCCGGTCTTTCCGATCTTTCCGATCTTGCCGGTCTTCGAGGCCGGTTCTCCGACCGCGGCGCGTCGCTGGTGGAGTACTCGCTGCTGATCGCCCTCATCGCAGTAGTGGTCATCGCATCGGTGGCCCTGTTCGGTGGCTCGGTCAACGAGAACTTCAGCGTCATCGCATCCGAAGTAAACGGTTAACCCCGACCAACGTCGACGACGCTCTACTCGCTGAGCGAGAGCATCAACTGATACACGCGCCGTCTGGCGACGCCAAGGTCCGCGGAAACCGCGTCGACCGCGTCTCGGCCGGAAGCGCCGCCGGCCAACTCGGCCCGTAGTGCATCGAGCAACTGCTCGTCGGTGGCGCCAGCCGCTGGCTCGGCCCCGGCGAGGACGATGACGAACTCACCGATCTCGTGGTCTGCGCCCCACAACACAGCGTCGGCCAGCGAGCCGCGGAAGAGCTCTTCGTGCATCTTTGTGAGTTCGCGTGCCAGCACCACCCGCCGGTCGGGGCCGCATTGCGACGCCAGATCTTCGAGTGTGCGAACCAATCGATGCGGTGCCTCATAGAGCACGGTGGTGCGTAATTCGCCAGCGACGACAGCCAGCCGTTCGGAGCGCTCGCGACCCTTGCGGGGCAGAAAGCCCTCAAAGCAGAACCGGGCCGAAGGGAGCCCGCTGAGCGCCAGTGCCGAGCTGAGCGCCGTCGGGCCCGGCACGACCTCGACGATGAGCCCGCGGTCGGCGGCGGCTGCCACCAGGCGTTCGCCGGGGTCCGAGATCACCGGCATTCCGGCATCGCTCACCAACACCACCGTTTCGCCGGCCCCGACCCGGTCGAGCAGCGGATCGCGCTGATCAAACTCGGTGTGCTCGTTCACCGTCACGAGCGGCCGCTTGGGAATCCCGGCGAGCTGCAACAATCGACCGGTTCGACGGGTGTCCTCGCAGGCGATGACATCGGCCGACGACATCACCTCGACCGCCCGCGGCGACAAATCGCCAAGGTTGCCGATGGGCGTACCGACAAGAATCAGCCGGCCGGTCACGCGTCACCGATACCAAGCTGGGATCCGCCAACTCCATCTCGCGCTGCTACAAGCTCCCACTCGGCAAAGGCCCCGGCTCGAGCCTCGATCACCTGCGTGGCCTCGGAGGATTGTGCCGCCTGGGGGCGCCGGTTCGGCTCGAGTGTTGCGACCTGCAACACCCGTAGGTCATCGCTGCAGTGGGCTACATCGATCGCGAACCTCATGCCAAAGGTATGCACCGATCGCAGCGCCGCGGAACGTCGACGAAGCAGCAACGCCCCGTCGAACTCCGATCGGCCGGCCAGACCCATCATTCTCGACCAATACCCCTCGGCGATTTCCAACGGAGCGACCCATCGGCCGTCGACGAGCAGGCCGGGCATGGGTCAGACGTTGAACCGGAACTCGAGAACGTCGCCGTCCTGTACTTCGTAGTCCTTGCCTTCGCTGCGGACCTTTCCGGCATCGCGAGCCGCCGGGTAGGACCCCAGGTCGAGCAGCTCGTCCCACTGGATGGTCTCGGCCCGAATGAAGCCACGCTCGAAGTCGGTGTGGATGACCCCCGCGGCTTGCGGTGCGCTGCTGCCGGCCCGAAACGTCCAGGCCCGCGACTCTTTCTCGCCGGTGGTGAAGTACGTGCGCAAACCGAGCACGTGGTACGCCGAGCGCACAAACCGAGGAAGAGCGCCCTCGCCCAGGCCCAGCCCCTCGAGCATCTCGGTGCGTTCGTCGGCCGGCATCAGTGCCGCCTCGGCCTCGAGCTGAATGCAGGCGCCAAAGACCTCGGCGACATCGAGCTCCGCCGCAACGGGCGCGATGATGTCGTCGACCTGATCGAGCTGATCTTCGTCGATATTCACCACGGCCAGAACCGGCTTGTTGGTGAGCAGAAAGAACGGCTTGAGCGCCTCGCGATCGTCGGCTTTGAGATCGCTTCGATACAGCGGAACGCCATCCTCGAGCGTTTCCTTGGCGACGGTAAGGACCCGCACGTCCTCGAGGAGCGACTTGTCGCCTTTGGCCTGGCGGGTCTTGCGGTCGAGCTGTTTTTCGACCGAATCGAGGTCGGCGAGGCTCAGCTCGATCTCGAGGACGCGGAGATGTTCGAGGGGATCGGTCGGGCCGGGAACATCGGCGTCGAGAAACGCCCGAAGCACAAACACGATGGCATCGACTTCGCGGATCCCGGCCAGAAACATGTTGCCCAGGCCTTCGCCGGAGTGGGCGCCCTCGACCAGTCCGCCGATGTCGTTGAACTGCACACTGGCGTGAATCACCGACTTCGACGCCGACATCTCGGCCAGGCGGTCGAGGCGGTCATCGAAGATCTTGGCCACGCCCACATTGGGATCGGTCGTCGCGAAAGCGTAGGGAGCGGCGAGTGCGCCGCCACCGGTCAGGGCGTTGTAGAGAGATGACTTGCCAGCATTGGGGAGGCCGACGAACCCGAAGCGTTCCATAGCCCGCCAAGGTTAGTCAGGCAGCCGCCTGATCCTCGCTGCGGGGCTCGCCGGCTTGCCCCTCGACCGTCGCGAGTTTGGGCCGCACCAGAAGGGTGGTGAGCCGTGACCGGAGCCATCTTCCGGCGGGCTCCTCAACCAGCTTGCTCAGCGCCCACGCCATTGCGGTGACGGTGATGGTGACAGCGGCGAGCGCCACGAACCGGTTCACCCGACCATCGAGTTCGTTGAGCAACAGGTAGCCGATGTGCTGGTGCACCAGATACAGCGTGTAGGTGAGTGCCCCGAAGGTGAGGAACACCGGCCGCTGCAGCCAGCCGGTGAAGTTGAACGCCACCGCAGCGAAGATGGCGAACATCAGGACCACGAGGCCCACGGTCACGAGCATCGAGTACTCGACCTCGAGAATCCGGCCGAGGCGGCGGCCCTCGATACGCGACCACCGGATCGCGAGCAGTCCGTTTGTGCCCAGCATGGCCAGACGAAACATCGTGACGCCGCGGGTCTTCACGAGGAAGAACAACGCACCGGCGATGAAGTAATGGGCGTAGGTGGGAAAGATGAAGAAATCGAGCAGCGAGATGAGCGAGAACGAAATTCGTGTTCCAGCGGCCGAAACCGCAACCATCACCAGGGTCCACACAGCCAGCACCCCGTCGATCCGACGCAACAGGCGGGTGGCCATGAGCGCCGCGATGATCGCGTAGAACTTCAGTTCGACAAACAGCGACCAGTAGGCCGAGTCGATGTGGGTCTCGCCGAACAGGTTGGGGCCCATGGTGGTGTTGGCCAGGAACTGTCGGCCGGTAAGGGTGAAGATGCTGTAGCCACCAAGCACCAGCGTGAAAACGGTGGTCAGGGCCAGCGCTCCCCAGAACGCCGGGTACAAACGAGACACCCGCGAAACGAAGAACTCGGGCACCGACCGGTTGAGGGCGCTCATCAGGATCACATAGCCGCTGATCATGAAGAAGAAGTTGACGCCCAGATAGCCGTAGCGGCTCACCTCACCAATGGCATCGAACGACGTCACCATCGCTCCGTCGCCGGCGGCAACACCCCGGAAGGTGAAGTGGTACGCAACAACCGCCAGGGCCGCGACAAACCGGAACAGGTCGAGGTCGTACTGGCGGCGGGGCAGCGCGGTGGTCGTTTGGCCAGACATCACCCAGAACATCGACCATCTCGCAGCCGAGCTTGATCAGGTGGTCGAATTCGCAGGGTTGGCCACGCCGACCGATCGGACGATGGCAATGGCGACGAGTCCGAGCGATGCCGCCACAAGCAGCGTTGCGACCGTTGCCGAGTCGATGAAGGGCACAAACACCAACGGACCCACAGCGTGCCCGACAAACCGGAACGCGAGAAGGAACGACAATGCTCCCCCGCGGTTGTCGGGTTCGATGGTCGCCCCGAGGGCCTGGAACGCAACGGTCACCGATGCGTTGATTCCGCCGGCAAACACCCACAGAGCGGCAAGGAGGATTCCGGTCACGCCGAATCCCAACAAGGCGGTAGCCGCCACCGACGCGGCCAAGGAGATCACCAGACTTCGAGCAACCCCGAAGCGGTCGAGCAACGCCCCCCACCTCGGGCCCATCACCATGGCACTAAGCGCCCCGGCAGCCAGTAGGAACCCGGCTGCCGACCCGGAAAGGTCAAGGACATCGCGCGCCACCACGCCCACCAGAACCGCAATACCGATCGGTCCAGCTGCTGCAAGAAGAAACGCCGTGCCCAACGCAACCATCCTCCGGGTGAGAAGCGACCCGACATTCAGCGCGGCCACACCGGGTCGAGGCTCACCGTCGGGAGGCAGCGTGGCGAGTGCCAGCGCAACGACTCCGGTCCCGACGTAGGCGAGCCGCCAATTGGTATCGGCAGCGTATCCGCCCAGGAGGGGTCCGGCCCCGCCGCCCAACGCCTGCAGACTCGAGTAGATCCCAACGACGCGACCAAACCGATCCTCGGGGACCATTTGCGCAAGGCCCGACAGCAGCAGCGGTGTCACGAACGCGTTGGCCACCCCTTGCACCGCCCGCGCAGCGATGAATAACCCGAGGCTTGGCGCGATCGCGGCCGCCAGGCTCGCCACGGCATAGAGGAGGTAGGCGCCACGTACGGTGCGTCGTCTACCCCACCGCTCGCCAAGCGTGCCCGAGAACAGCAGCGTCAAGGCAAAGGGCAGAAGGTACAGACTGAACCCAAGCCCGACCGCACTCGAAGATGCCCCGAACTCCTCGCGCAACTCGGGAAACATCGGCACGATAACCACGGTGCCGAACGGGCCGAGGAACCCGCCGAGATAGAGCGCAAGGCGACGAAGAGACAAGGGGTTCACTCTGACACGGCGCGCTGGTTTCGCCTCAAGTTCGTTCCCCGCCATCGCCGATTATCGGGAAGTGAAGAACGTCCAGCGGCTCAGTGGGTCCATGCTCTCGAAGCCCGACGCGCTCCTCGTGGCTGTCCGCCGCAACCTGGGCGGCTCGTTTCGCGGTGGGATCGACGCGGCGTTTCCCGTGGTTCGTCGGCTCCCGATCCACGTCGCAATGCGACCGATGGTCTTTGTTGCCATCGCGATGCTCGGACTGTGGTATTTCCTACCCGAGCCGCGAGGAGAGACCGTGTTCTGGGCGCTCTATGTCCTGGCAATTCCACTCGTTCTCCTCATGGCGGCCCGGGGAAAGCAAAAAGGGATTGTGGTGGTGACCGCTGATCAACTGACGGTGCTGGCCCTCCCGAAGGGTCGATTCAGCCAGGCTGAGGTGATCGGGAAGATTCCGCGAACCACTCCTCTTCCCCCGGCCCGGTGGTTCCGCCATTCGGTCTACGGCGGGCCCTTGCCGTTCGACTCGGGTGAGACCAGCGGCAACGGAACTGCCGGCAACACCCAAGACAGCGAACGAGCGTGGTACTACGCCGGTCATACGGCCAAGCTCGGTGGTGGCTCCTTTCTCGAACTCGTGAACGGCCTGATCGACGAGCAGAAGACGGAGCCCCGGTTACCCTTGTAACGCATGGGTTCTGCTCGGTCCACCTCTTCTGCGATTGCTTCGGCTCTCGAACGCGCGGTGTATCTGCTCGACCGTGAGCTCGCTCCATCGCAGAAGGTTCGAGCCTTCAAACGAGCGGCCGAGATAGTGGACGAAGTGGGGTTCGAGGAGATCGAGGCCCGGGTGGGTGCCGGCACCATCACCGACCTCGAAGGCATTGGCCCAAGCTCGGGTCGAGTCATTAGCGAAGCCGTGCACGGAGTCGACGATGGCTATCTCGCCGACCTCGACGAACGCACCACCATCAGCGCCGGCGTCGGTTCCGACATTCGCACCGCGCTGCGAGGCGACTGCCACAGCCACTCCACATGGAGCGACGGTGGGGCCGAACTTCCGCGTATGGCCGAGGCAGCGATGGCCCTGGGGCACGAGTACCTCGTAGCCACCGATCACTCCGCTCGGCTCACGATTGCGCACGGCCTCAACGAGGCCCGACTCCAGGACCAGCTGAACGAAATCGAAAAGCTCAACGAGCGCTATGCGCCATTTCGAATCTTGTCGGGTATGGAGGTCGACATCTTCGAAGACGGCACACTCGACCTGAGCGACGACTTTCTCGGGCGACTCGATGTGGTGGTGGCCAGCGTGCATTCAAAGATGCGTATGCCCTCCGACGCGATGACCCGGCGAATGGCCACCGCAGTCGCCAACCCCCACGTCGACATCCTCGGCCACTGCACCAACCGCAAGCTGTCGGGCGGCGGACGTCCACCGTCGGAGTTCAACGCCGAAATCGTCTTCGCCGCGTGCGCCCAATTCGATACCGCCGTCGAAATAAACTGCCGACCCGAACGCCAGGACCCGCCCGAAGAGCTGTTGGCGCTGGCCATCGAGTGGGATTGCAAGATCGCCATCAATACCGACGCGCACGCGCCAGGACAGCTCGAATGGCAACCCTACGGCTGCGACAAGGCCGCCATGCTCGGCGTGCCGATCGAGAACATCATCAACACCTGGCCCGCAGACCAACTCCTCGCCTGGACCGACGAGCACCCGACGTTTTGACTCGCCTCGGCAAGCTTCGGCGCAGCAAGTGGGCTGTAGGCGCTGCTGCGGTGGCGTGCTTTGCAGCCGCTTGCGGCTCGACAACTCCAACCGAACCGGTGTCGGTCGGCAGTTCGCCACCCGACACCGCGGTGATCGTCGTCGAACCCGGTGCCGATCAGGTCGTGAGCTGTAGCGGACGGGCGTTCCCGCTGGGGGCGTTGGAGAACCTGACCCCGCTGCAGGACCTCCCCGAGGTCGAAGCCGCCATCGATGAGTTCCTCAGTAGCGGCGAAGGGGACTTCTGGCCCCAGGACGGTTGGCACGTAGTCGATGTTTCGGAGACCGCGCTGTTGGCGATCATCCTCCAGTCCGAAGCCCAGGTCCGCCAAGATGCCGAGGAGCGGGGTGTCGGCGCCACATTCGATGATGGCTTTGGTGACGGGATCGACGACACGATCAGCCTGTCGCTCCAGTCGGTCGACTTCGTCGAAGGTTCGTGGCGCTGGAGCGGGTCGAGCAGCGGCGAAGATTGTGTGCTGGAGACTCTCCTACCCGAAGGGTTTGGTCGGGTCGAGTGGGAGCTCGACTCCGAAGCGCCGGCACCGAACGCAGCGTCGACGACGCTGAACTTGTCCGCAACCGAACAAGACTGCGTGAGCGGGCAAGCCATGGGTGAACGTCTTCAACCGGCTTGGGTGACAGAAACCGAGACGACGGTGTTCATCACGCTCGCGGCGATACCGCCGGAGGGTGACGCGTTCGATTGTCCGGGCAACCCCTCGCAATCGGTGACCGTGGAACTGGCGTCACCTCTTGGCGACCGCGAGGTCGTCGATGGCCAGCAGACTGCAGGCCGCCTGTCGGACTACGTAGGTGAGACCTTCGGTCTGGGACCCTAAAGGTGGCAGGCGTCGGTCGAGCCTGGCAGGCGGTGGCGGTTCTTTGCGATGACGGCGTAGACGGGTGCGGCCAGCCACGAGACCGGTGGGGTTTCGATGGCCTTGCCAATGATCGACCATGGGAAGCCCGCATGCTCTAGTGCCTTGGCGACTCCCAAGTGCCCCCGGTACAACGAGCCATCGGGTGCGGCCCAATAGGCAGCTGTGGAGACCTCGGACTCGGTGAGGCCAAGCGACGCAAGGTCGAGTGACTGCCATGGCGCGACCACGACTTCGCCATTGCGAACGCCGCCGGGCGCATTCATAACCCGCTGGGTCCACGCGGCGGTAGAGGTACAGAACCCGCAATCGCCGTCGTAGATGAGCACAGCAAAAGTATGCCGTACCCGAGGGGAAACCCTCTAGCTGTTTCGGCCCAGGTTGGGCTTGCGGCCGTGGTTGGCCTTGCTGCGACGGGCCTTGGCCTTCTTCTTCTGCGTTCGCTTCGACATAGGGGTTCCACGTTAACGCCAACAACGGCGGTTGCCGACATTGGGCTTGCACTGGGCTGGCACTGGGCCGGCACTGGGGCAACATCGGGCCAGCACTGGCCAGGTCAGCAACGATGAGGCCTCACCCGTCGCCGAGCCAATCGCTGCTATGACTACAGGAATGGTCTTGTTCGCCGCCGACGCCGCAACCGGGTGGGCCCTCGCCGGGTACATCGCCCTCATCGTGGTCACCATTGGCGTGGCGGTGTTTACCGGGTGGGTGCTCTACCGCATCGGCCTCTGGTTCGTCCTGACCTGGTACGGCCCGCGATTCGGGATCACCGACGCCAGCCTCAGTGCCAGCGAACTCAGTGCCAGCGAACTCAGTGCCTACAAACATCAGCGGCCCGCGACCAACCACCC